>NZ_JBQHWK010000015.1:0-56439 GCF_052064015.1 Collinsella sp. HCP3S3_D1 | reverse complement strand
CGCGGGCCCTCCCGACGGGAAACGAAAAAGCCCGGTTTAAAACCGGGCTCGAACAAACACGCCTATTGACAATGGCTTTCTCATATTAAAAAGGGTGGCCGGATAACCCGACCACCCTTGTGCATCTTCTGGATGCCGCAGACTACTTGCGGACGACCTTAACGATGGCGTCACCGGCGGCGACGGCAGACTCGGCCTCGACGGCGAGCTCGACATCGGCAAACTCGGCGGTGTTGGACACGGCCACGACGACGCAGTCCTTGTAACCGGCGGCAGCGATCTTGGCGCGGTCGATCTTGAGCAAGGGCTGGCCGGCCTTCACGACGTCGTCGGCCTTGACGAAGCCCTCGAAGCCGTCGCCATTCATGTTGACGGTATCGACGCCAACGTGCACCAGAACCTCGATGCCGCTATCGGACTGCAGGCCCACGGCGTGACCCATGGTGACGGTCACCTTGCCGTCGGAGGGAGCGTAGACCAGGTCGTCCTCGGGCCACACGGCGCAGCCCTTGCCCAAAACCTCGCCAGCAAAGACGGGATCGGGCACGTCGGCCATCTTGATGACCTTGCCCTTGACGGGCGAACACAGCACGTCGGCGCCGGCAGAAGCAGAAATGGAGGCCGGAGCAGCGGCAGCCACGGGCTCAGCCTTCTTCTTGAACATATCAAACAGACCCATACGTTTTCTCCTCTTGATTAAGCGCAACGTTATGCGCATACCTATGGTGATTATAGTGCCAAATGGCCAAAATGCTAAGGCAAGGGCCCGAATCACAAGCCCTTCCAAGCCCTTCCAAAACCTTTTCCCCAGTGGCACTCATATTGTCGATTAAGCCTCGATAAGCCCCGGGTGAACAAAAGCGTTCCAGATGCCGTCGTCATCGACGTCGGTGGTCACGTAGTCGGCGGCCGGTCCGGCGTTCGGCGGAACGCCGGGGCTCAATTATTCCAAGCCCTCGGTGCCGTTGGACTTGATGATCTTCTGGTATGCGAAGAAGCTGTCCTTGCGGCGGCGCTCGTAGGTACCGGTGCCGTCGTCGTACTTATCGACGTGAATGAAGCCGTAGCGCTTGCGCATCTCGCCAGTGCCGGCGGAAACCAGGTCGATGGGACCCCACCAGGTGTAGGCTATCAGGTCAACGCCATCGGCAATGGCCTCGCCCATGGCCTTGATGTGGCTCTGCAGGTAGGCGATGCGATACGGGTCATGGATGGAGCCGTCCTCCTCGACCTCGTCGTAGGCGCCCATGCCGTTCTCGACCACCATCAGCGGAATCTCGTAGCGGGCGTAAATCTCGTTGAGGGCGATGCGCAGGCCCAGCGGATCGATCTGCCAGCCCCAGTCGGTGGACTCCAGATAGGGATTCTTGCCGCCAAAGGTCATGTTGCCCTCGGTCATCTCGTGATCCTTGTGGGTGCCCACGGTGCCGGACATGTAGTAGCTAAAGGTGTAGAAATCAACCTTGCCGTCGGCGATATCCTGCAGGTCGCCGTCCTCCATCACGAGCTCGACATCGTTCTCGGCCCAGAAGCGCTTGGCATAGAACGGGTACTTGCCGCGCACCTGCACGTCGGAGCAGTACCAGTTCATGGTATTCATCTCCTGCTGCGTGGCGAACACGTCGGCCGGATCGCACGTGGCGGCGTAGGAAAGGATGAAGCAGTCCATGTTGCCCATCTTAAACTGCGGGTAATGCTCATGGGCATAGCGCACGACGCGGCCGCTGGCGACAAACTGGTGATGCAACGCCTGCATACGAGCCTGCGGCGTGGTGTGGACCGCCGACGCCGGACCCTCAAAGCCCTGAATCATGCTGGTCTCAAAGAGGTTGCCCATGTCCTGAGTACCGCAGTTGATCTCGTTGAAGGTGAGCCAGAACTTGACCTTGTCCTGATAGCGGTCGAAGACGGTCTGGCAGTACTTCTCAAAGAAGCCGATGAGCTCGCGGCTCGCCCAGCCGTTGTATTTCTCGACCAGGTGATAGGGCATCTCGTAGTGCGAGAGGGTCACGAGCGGCTCGATATTGTGGGCGCGCAGGCAGTCGAAGACGCGGTCGTAGAAGGCGAGGCCGGCCTCGTTGGGCTCAGCGTCGTCGCCGTTGGGAAAGATACGGCTCCAAGAGATGGACATGCGGAACATATTGAAGCCCATCTCGGCGAACAGCGCGATATCCTCCTCGTAGTGGTGGTAGAAATCGATACCGTCATGATTGGGGTAGAAGCGGTTGGGGTCGATATCGATCGTAATCTGACGCGGCTCCTTGTAGCTGCCGCCCAAGAAATGGTCGTCGACGGAAGGACCGCGGCCGTCCACGTTCCAAGCGCCCTCAAACTGGTTGGCAGCGGTGGCGCCGCCCCAATAGAATCCCTCGGGGAACTTGATGTTTGCCATGAGCATCTCCTTTGCATCGTGGGTCGATAAGCCGAGTATCGCCCACGCGCGGGACGGGCAGAAGCGGGCGCACCAAACCCGACACTTCTTTTCGCCCTTGCGCCCCGTCACCGCCCCGCCCCTGACACTTCCTGATACCTGCCAAAAAGGGACAGGTTTATTTTGGCAGGTTTTATCTGGGCAAACGCCGGCGGTAGACGGCCGGCGTGCAGCCATAGCGCTCGGCAAACTTTTTGTAGAAGAAGCTCATGTTGGCGTAGCCGGCCTCGCGCGCCGCGGTTTCGGCAGTGGCGCCGGCGTCGAGCAATGTTGCCGCGCGTTCCAGGCGGCTCTCCTGCACGAGCTGCATAAACGTGCGGCCCGTCTGCCGTTTGAGCAGCGCGCTTGCATAGTTGGGACTCAGATGCAGGTGGCGAGCTACGTCCTCGAGCGTACAATCGCAGGCATGGCGCTCGATGTAGCTCACGGCGGCCGCGACCTGCGCCGAAGGCAGCGTGGGCATGTCCGCCTGCAGCAGCGATGTCTCATAGCTTTGCATAAGTTCGACCAGCAGCAACTCAAACAGCCTCGACACGATCTGGGGACTCGCCGCCGTCGGCTCCAGAAGTTCGCACAGCATCTCCTGCATATATCGGCGCACGCGGCGGCTGTTGCCCGTGCGAAAATGCACATGACCGCGGTGGTCGGTTTCGTCATTGAGGGCATTAATGAGGAACTGCGAGACGGCGCTTGACGGCGACAGGCTCTGCTCTAGGCTGCGGTGCAACATCACCCGCGAGATGACGATGCTCAGCATAATGTCATGCTCGCCGAGCTCGCCTACGGCATGCGGACAGGCCGCGTCGAGCAAGAGCACCTCGTTTTGGGCAAGCGTGAGCCGTGCGCCGTTGACGACCTGCGGCGCATGCCCTCGATAGACATAGCTGATTTCGACATAATTGTGCACATGCTCCGGCACGGGGTTAAAGCGCGAGTTGCGCACGATTGACAGGCCCTCAGGCATGCCTTCTTGGTGCAGGGCTCGCGTCGGGTCACCGATTTTATGGATATGTTTTTCACCGATATTCTGCTGATGACCCGAGCTGAACGCATCGTTCCAGTCATAGCGGGTGCCTGCGCAGTAAGCGCGCTCGCTGTCGGTCAGCTTGAGCAAAAGATTGTCCAAACGCGCGATATCCATATCGCCACCATCATTGATTTGGTCATATTCTGCCGTGGTTTTGATATTAGCAGGAGTGTGCGCGCGACGTACTCTGACTTCAATCGATTTAAAAGGTTTGTTTTAGAGGAGTGGATATGGCGGCATACGACAACCATGTGCTTCCGTTCTTGTGGCTCAAGGGCGAGGCGCGCGAGACGATTACCGAATACTTAGAGCAGATTGCCGGGGCGGACATCCACGAGGTCTGCCTCGAATCGCGCACGCATCCCGAGTTTTGTCGCGACGGCTGGTGGTCCGACCTGCGTTTTATCATTGGCGAGTGCAAGCGCCTGGACTTGAAGATCTGGCTGCTCGATGATGCCCACTTTCCCACGGGCTACGCCAACGGCGCGCTTGCAGGCGAGGATGTAGACCCCGCGCTCAAAAAGACCGTGCTTAAGCATCACACGGTAACGGTCGTCGGTCCCCAGCCGTCCACGACCATTAAGCTCGGCAATCTTATGGATCCCACGGAGCACTTTGTGGGCACGGCGACTTTCGACGCAGCCGGTGCACCGCTCGACCTTGAGCTCGCCGTTGAACAGACCGAGGACGGCACTCCCGTCCGCCTGCGCTTTGACGCTCCTGCCGGCATCACCACCCTCGAGCTCTACGTCACCAGCCAAAAGACCGGCTTTCGCGATGAGTACATCAACATGGTCGACGCCGATTCGTGCCGTATGCTCATCAACGCCGTCTACGAACCCACGTTTGAACATCTGGGCGACGAGTTCGGCAAGACCATTCTGGGCTTCTTTACCGATGAACCGGGCTTTATGAACGAGAAGGGTGCGACCCTCGAAGACGCTTCCACCAGCAGCTTTATTGGACGCGGCGATATGGCACTGCCCTGGTCGGATGAGCTTGCCCGCCGCTTGCACGAGGAGTTGAGCGCGAGCTGGCTTGCCGAGCTCCGCGGCCTTTGGACGCGCGACCCCGCCGGCGCTCGGGTCCGCCACACTTACATGGACATCGCCACGCAACTCTACCGCGCGTGCTTTGACGAGCAGATTGGTGACTGGTGCCGCAAGCGCGGCGTCATGCACATCGGACATGTGATTGAGGACAAGAGTTGCCACACGCGCCTGGGCCAGGGCGCCGGACACTACTTCCGCGCGGTCGCCGGGCAGGATATGGCGGGCATCGACGTTGTCATCAACCAGCTTGCCCCCAGCGTCGACCACGGACGTTACAGCTACTTCCACGGCGCGTGGAACATGGAGTTCTTTACCTACGCGCTCGCCAAGTTGGGCTCTTCGGCCGCACGCCTCGACCCCAAAAAGCAGGGGCGCTGCATGGCCGAGGTCTTTGGCGCCTTCGGCTGGCACGAGGGCTTGCGCGAGATGAAATGGATCGCCGACCACATGCTCGTCCGCGGTATTAACTGGTTTACGCCGCACGCGTTTAGCATGGCGCCCTTCCCCGATTGGGACTGCCCGCCGCACTTTTACGCACACGGCAACAATCCGCAATGGCCGCACTTTGGCCAGCTCATGAGCTATATGAACCGTACGGCAACGCTGCTTTCAGGAGGCTATGCCATGCACCCCGTTGCCATCCTGTACCATGCCGATGCCGAATGGGCCGGCAACGCCATGCCTATCGAGCGCGTGGCGGCAGAGCTCACGCGCGCGCAGATCGACTTTGATTTTGTGCCCGCCGAGGCTTTTGAGGATGAGGACCGTTACGAGGTTTCGATTGCCGACGGATTACTTACCGTAAACGATTGTCGTTACCAGGCGTTTGTTATGCCAGGAGCTTCATTTATTGGCGCTACGACGGCGGAGGCAGTGAGACGCATGGCGGATGCAGGCGTTATGGTGCTTGCCGTCGACGAGGCGCCCGGCACATTCTACGATACCGATGGCGCGGTCGAGCTGGGAGGGCTCGTCGCAACGCCGCTGGCCGATGTCGCCCGCGCGCTTGCAAGCGCGGGACTGCAGACCGTTGTGCCTGACACACCGCAGCCTTGGCTACGCGCACTTCGCTACGAGCGGGTGGGCGAGACCTACGTTATGCTCGTCAACGAACACCCACGCGAGCGCGTCGACTGCACGGTTGCACTTGCGACAGGCGAGCGCCTTTGCGGCACGCGGCTCGACCTGCTAAACGGCGCCGGGCCCGTTGCGTTTGACGGTGCGTTGGAGCTCGCACCCTTCGAGAGCTGCATCGTTGTTTTGGAAACGAGCAGCGAGAATGCGCCTGGAGACGGCGCAATCGGCGCTGATACGTCGCTCCGCCTGCGCATCGAAGGCCCATGGACCGTCGCCCTCTCTCCTGCCGGCAGCAATGGCGCCTTTGGTGAATCACAAAAGCTCAAGCACCTGTGCGACCTTACAGCCGATCTGTTCACCGGCACCTGCGGTACCTACCGATATCATGCGTCGTTTGAGCTGGCCAACGATTGCGCCGACGCCACAATCGACCTGGGAGACGTCTACGAAACCGCGACGCTCACGCTCGATGGACGCCCGCTCGGCACACGCATCTGCCCGCCCTATCGTTTTGCCGCCGGCGCACTTTCCGCCGGTGCGCATGAGCTCATGATCGACGTCATCAACACGCTCGACCATGCGATCCCCGACATTTTCGCCCTCACCGAGCCCGTCGCCCCCAGCGGCATCCTCGGCCCCGTTACCCTTTGCGGGCAAAACCTGCCAAAATAAACCTGTCCCTTTTTGGCAGGTTTGGCGAGTGTGGGAGTTCGCATGGATATCAAACGCAAGATCACCGAGGCGCAGGGCCTCACCCCCACCGAGCAACAGCTCGGCATTGCAGCCCTTGCTATCGGTCAGGACATCCGCGGGCTTTCTATTAAGGAATTTGCCGCGCGCACCAACGTTTCGGTCGCGAGCGTGCATCGTTTTTGCAAAAAGCTCGGCCTCGAGGGCTTTAAGGATCTCAAGGTCGAGCTTATTCGCTTGGCAACCGAGGCGGGAAACCGCCGCGACGTGGACATCAACTTTCCCTTTGATGCCACCTCCACCCCCGCGCAGGTTATGGAGCGCATGGAGGGGCTCTACCAGACCACGCTGGCCGAAACGCAGGAGCTGCTCGACCCCACGCAGCTCGACCATGCCGCCAAGCTCATCGCGAACGCCCGACAGGTCGACATCTACACGGGCTCGCACAACCTCTATCCAGCGGGAATGTTCCGCGACCGCCTGCTCTCCGCCGGTAAAAGCGCGACGTGCCACAACGGTATCGAGGCCCAGGTGCGAACGGCGCTCGCCTCGGATCCCGACCATGCGGCAATCGTCATCTCCTACAGCGGCCTTGCCCCCAACCTCAAGGACATCTTGCCGATCCTCAGCAGTCGGCATGTCCCGGTCATCGTCATCGGCACGCCTTATTGCGCTCGCATTCATCCCGGCTTTGCCGCCTACCTTACGGTGAGTGACCACGAGAGCATGACGCATCGCATCACGCAGTTCGCCAGCCACATCGCCGTGCAATACGTACTCGATTCGCTCTACAGCAGCTACTTCGCCAAAGACTACGCCCATTGCTCCGAATTCCTGGAGCGTTCGTTCCCCTATACCCGCCTGCCCGGGCTTAAGTAGTCGTTTAAGAACGTCCCCAATGACTACTCTGGCAACGGCAGCAAGCGGGCCGCATTCGGAGCAAGACAACGCCGCAAGTAGAGGACGGACAGCGAGCGACGTCCAGGGCGAACAAGTTGGCGTGAAAAAGGCGAGGCATTGACCTTCTGGTCATGCCTCGCCTTTTGAATGACAAATTGTCGCCCTGGGCGGCGCGCAGCGTCGGCCGGTTACGGCGTTTGGTAAAACGCCGTAACTACTCCCGAGCTCCGTACTGCTCGTAGTAGGCGTCGATGGCGGTCTTAAGTTCGTCATCGATGACGACCTTGCCATCGATCTCGTGGTTGTAGAGGGTCTCGACGACCTCGGCCATGGAGACGATGCTCGCGACGGGGAAACCGTACTTTGCCTCGATCTCCTTCTGAGCGGTGGTCACGCCACCCTTGCCGACCTCCATGCGGTTGAGAGACACAATCAGGCCCTTGATTTCGACGTCGGCAGCAGCCTTAACCTTGGGATAGGTCTCGTCGATGGACTTGCCGCTGGTGGTAACGTCCTCGACCATGACCACGCGATCGCCGTCCTTGGGCTCATAACCCAGCAGGTTGCCCTTATCGGCACCGTGATCCTTGGCCTCCTTGCGGTCGCAGCAGTACTTGACCTCCTTGCCGTACAGCTCGTGGTAGGCAATTGCGGTCACGACGGCCAGCGGAATACCCTTGTAGGCCGGTCCAAACAGCACATCAAAGTCGTCGCCAAAGTTATCGTGGATGGCCTGGGCGTAATACTCGCCCAGCTTCTTGAGCTGATAGCCCGTCACGTAAGCGCCGGCGTTCATAAAAAACGGGGACTGACGGCCGCTCTTGAGCGTAAAGCTGCCGAACTTAAGAACGTCGGACTCAACCATAAACTTGATGAACTCTTGCTTGTAAGCCTCCATGCGGGCTCCTCTCGTAATCGCGTACGTGCCCTCCAGTTTAGCGCAGGCGAAGCGTCGATGCGGGTGCTTCACGCCGGCCTTTATCTTTTTCGACAGCCTCGTTTGGCGCGCGCTACACCAGGCGCATGGCTTCCTGGACAGCACCGTAAAGGTTGGCGTCGTTGCCGAGCTCGGCCGCCTTTATCTGCGGCACAGGAATGCCGGCAAGGGTCCCTTCGTAACTCGCGAGGGCCAGCGGCATCTGCGCACGCAGGGCATCGATGAGCTCGGGATGGCACGAGATGCCGCCTGCGATCACAAAGACCTCGGGGTCGAGCACGGCCTGCAGGTTGATGAGCTGTCCGTCAAATGAGCGAGCGTAGCGGTCGAGCGCGCGCTGCGCCGCCATGTCGCCATCCGCGATCCACTCAAAGACGCGGCGGCCGTCCACCGGAGAATCCGCAGGCAGGCCCTTCTCGGCAACGACGGTATCACGGAGCGCACGCCAACCGCCCGAACCCGCAAAGGAGTTTCCCATATTCGCGGCAGTCGTGACATCGTTGCGCAAGAAGCTGAACTCGCCTGCAAAGCAGTGCGCGCCGCGCAGGACCTTGCCGTCGATGACGATACCGCCGCCGATGCCCGTGCCGATAGCGAGCACCACGCCAAAACGTATCCCGCGCAGAGCGCCAGCCGCATACTCACCGAGTGCACAGCACTTACCGTCGTTATTGACGGCAACCGGCACCCCCAGTGCCTCGCGAATGAGCTTTCCCAGTGGGCAGCCGTCCATAAACGTGAGCGCACCGCCGCGATGGATCGTTCCTGTGACGTCCCCCTCGTAGATACCGCCGGGTGCGCTGACCACTCATTTAAGTACGTCCCCAATGAGTGCGACGGAATGACCACTCATTTAAGTACGTCCCCAATGAGTGCGACGGAATGGCTCCCTTGGCAGCTTAAAGCTGTCATGCAGGAACCATTCCGTCGCAGCCTCATGAAAGGGACTGGATTGTAAATGTTGGAGAAGAGCCGTTAGCGCCCGGGGGCCAGGATCACCAGTGCGTCGTGCTCAAAGGGATGCTGAGCCACGCGCACGGTGCCGTCACCGTTGTCGCGAACGGGCAGCTTGGCGATGCGCTTATCCTCCATGTCGAGAACCGTCGCCGTCCAGCCGCGCGTGCCGTCGAGCTTAAACTTGAGCGCCGTAGTGCGCGGCAGGTACGTGACGACGCGATCGCCAACGCGCGCCACACGAATGGCCTCGCGCGCGTCATCGAGCAGCTCCTGTGCCGGAACCACGGCAAGCGCGTCGTCGCCAGCCGTAGCGCCCAAGCCGGCAAGCACATGCTCGATCGCGCCAAAGTCCCAAACGCCCGTAAACTGCAGGCACTCCTGCCAGCGGAACGGCATGTCGAAGCCCTCGCCCAGCACCGAGCCCTGGCTCCTGCTGGTCTGCCAGTTCCAAACGCCGTGCGCACCATAGGTCACGCCAGCGCTCGCACCGGCAAGGATCGACGACCACACGCTCGCGCGGCAGTCCTGCGCGGTGAAGCGCCAGTACACGTTGCGTGACGCGCCCATCTGCTCGTAACAGGGCTCGGAGTTGACCATCGGCTTTTTGGGGTAGTTGGCGGTAAAGTCCTGCGGCAGGCGCCAGGCCTCGGGCTGGCCCTCGTAGTTGTGGCCGGGCTGGAACATGTAAAAGTCCAGACGGTCCAGGTACTGTGCCGGAATGGTACGGTTGCCGCGGTTGATATGCATGGTGCGCAACGCCTCGGGCGCGCGCTTGACGACTTCGTCGAGAGCATCCTCGTAGTAGGCGATCGCCTCGTCGCTGGTAAAGTCGGTATCGCCCGTCACCACGTAGACGGGGTCGAACTCGCCCAGGTTCTCGACGACGCGGGCAACGTGGGCACGGACTTCCTCGCGTGGCATAACCTCGGCACCGCAATGCCCAGCGATCTTGGCACCCCAGGTGCCGGGCACGTAGTTGCACCACATAAGCACGAGTGCCGGACGAATGCCGTGCTCGACGGCAGCGCGACACATGGCAGCGGCGCGATCCCAGTACGCTTGGTTGGGGCGGGACCAATCAAAATGCACGCCATCCTCGCTGGCATAGGGCCAAATGCCCAGATCGGGGCAGCAGCGATCCCACTGCGGCAGCGTGTTGATCTGCAGCACGTTCATGCCCTGCTCGGAGCGACGGGTCAGATAGTAGTCCCAATCGGCCTCGGTAATGCTCGTAAACGCGCTCCAGCACGTATCGGCAAACCAAAAGAACGGTTTGCCCTCGCACAAAAAGCCGTCCTGACGACCGTTGACGGCCAGCTTTCCCAAACTCATCTGCATGTCCTTTCGTTTGATAAAGGAGTTGCGAACCGGCAGATTCTTTCGCGGTAACCCCGCGCGAAAGCCCCTGGCGCTTAGCAAGCCCCGGCGAGCAGGCGCCACGCGCCCCCAATCAGTCTACCTTGTAAAAAGGGCCCCGCCGGGCTTGCGCCTGACGGGGCCCTGTCGTGTAGGTAAGGTCGTATGTGACCGAATGGTTTGGCCTTAGGCCTCCATCTCGGCGAGCTCCTCCTTGGAGAAGCCAGTGACAAAGACGACGGCAGCGGCGATGGCAAAGGAGATTGCCATACCGACGATAGCCCAGACGGTGTTCATCTGGCCACCCTGCAGGTAGTTGGTGAAGACCAGGAAGTTGGAGGCACCGCCGGCCAGGTAGTAAGTAACACCCATGAGGCCGGAGAACACGGCACCGATGGCACCGCCGATGAACATACCGAGCATGGTGCGGCGGAAGCGCATGAGGATACCGAAGAGTGCGGGCTCGGTGACGCCGCCGGCGATGGCGGAGATGACGTAGCCCAGAGCAAGACCCTTCTCGTCGGGGTTCTTCATCTTGAGGAAGGCACCGAAAGCGCAGCCCCAGACGGCGGCCATAGCGCAGTTGGTGGAAACGAAGACGAAGGGATCGTAGCCGGCGGCGATGATCTGAACCTGAGCGAGCAGGATGACGGGCATGTGCATGCCGCAGACCACGAAGAGCTGCCAGAAGGCGCCGAGGACGGCCATGACGATCAGGATGCCGATACCGCCAAGGTCGGCGAGACCAAAGAGGGCGTTGGCAATCAGCGTACCGAGCTCGTTGCCGATCGGGGCAAGGACGATGAAGGCGATGGGGATGGTGACGATCATGGTGCAGAACGGCGTGAAGACCGTGGACAGCACGTCGGGCATGACCTTCTTAAAGAACTTCTCAACAAAGTAGAGGACCGGCACCGAGAGGATAATCGGCAGGACGGACTGCTGGTAGTTGGCAGCGGTGATCTGGATGCCATAGACGGAGATGATTCCGCCACCCTCCTGAGTCGCGACACTCACGACGGACGGGGCCATGAGAGCGCCGCCGAGGAGCATGCCCAGAACCGGAGAGGCGCCGAGCTTCTTAGCAGCGGCATAGCCCAAGTAGATGGGGATAAAGGTAAACGTGGCCTCGTACAGGGTGGTGTAGAGGAACGTGTAGGTCGGATCGGTATCGGAGATAACGCCGAGCATGGTGGGACCAAGAACCGCAGCGATGGTGCGGAACAGACCGCCGGCCATGAGCAGCGGAATCAGCTGGGTCATGGAACCCGACAGGTAGTCGAGGATGATGTTGGGCAGGTTCTTGAGCTCGAACTTCTCCTTAGGAGCGTCGAGGTTCTCGTCGACCGCGGCACCCTGCTTGACGCCGGACATGGCGACGAACTCGGCGAGCACCTTGGGCACGTTCTGGCCGATGATGACCTGGAGCTGGCTGCCGGCGAACTGGCAGCCCAGAACACCCTTGACCTTCTTGATCTTCTCCACGTCGGCCTTGCTGTTATCCTTGAGCGTCAGACGCAGGCGCGTCATGCAGTTGGTGGCGACGGTGACGTTTTCCGCACCGCCCACGAGCTCGAGGACATCGGTGGCAATCTGCTTGTTATCTACTGCCATGGGACCCCTCCCCATATCGTCGTGTGCCTAATCGCTTGGGCGCAGGCACGCCTTTGGCCCGGTGACTATAACCCCTTACGGTTACCGAACCCTTGGATACGCTGTCGTAAACAATCTGTTTACTGAACGTTTACAGCGCTTAGTTTACACTCAGCATTGAATTTGTGGCAGTTTTGCCGTTTGCAGTCCGGTGAACGGTAGGAAATCGGGGGTGAACGTAATTGAATGCAGAGGCATTACATATAGTGCCATTTATTTATAAATGGTCTTTTACGTGGGATTTTATATAATCTGGCATCTCAATGCCTTGTTGACTCATCAACAAAAGCCCTGCTAGATAGTAGTAAACGAGTGTTTAGTAGTTCATTGAACGTTTGATGCTACCGTTTACCGAGTTCATCCGCTTATTCTCAAATTCTGCTTTACACTAAACATGTTTAGATTGTATTGCCGCGATTGTTTAGCACGCGCGGCACAAGGGAGGCAGCTCATGGAACTCAAATCGTGCACCTACGCAACCGTCAGCACCTTGGGCGACTTTGGCCCCTGGATCAGCAAGGTCGTTCTCGACCTACCCTGCACCGTGCGCGCCAACGATGTCGATGCGAACACTTTCCATATATATGTAGAGCGTCACGAGCGCACGGGCGAGGTCCTGATGCGCAAGGAGCACGGCGCCGACCATGCCACGCCCTCCGTGGGTTACATCGACGTTCTCGCCGCGTATCCGAGTGACGAGAACGGCCGCAAGCTCGCCGTGGGCACCCATGTGGCACTCGAGGTCGCCGAGCAGCGCCTGACCAAAAAGATCGAAGGCGGCGTCATGGGCTCGCGCATGCTCGATAACCAGCTTCACGTCACGCAGCTCGCGGCTCTTCCCGGCGACGACGGCGAACCCACCTGCGGCCTGGTCTTCGATACCTGTCGCGGCGACATCTGCCCCGCGCTCAAGGGCTGGAGCAATGCCGTGCAAAAGACCGCCGTCAATGGCATCGCGCTCGAGTACGGCTTCTTTGAGCCCAGCTTTAAAGCCGAGGACTCGGCCTGCTTCAATCCCTTCGCGCCCGAGGCCACGGTCGTGCCCCAAAAGGCCCCGCTCGTGGTGTACCTACACGGCGCTGGCGAAGGCAGGGGTGCCACGCAGGGCGAAGGCGCCACGCGCGCCTATATCGGCAACCGTGTGACAGCCATTAGCCAGGCGCAAATCCAGCGCTACTTTGGCGGCTTTGCCTGGGTGCTCGTGCCGCAGTCTCCCACGTTTTGGATGGATAACGGCGTCGAGCAGCTCGGCCGCTCCAACCAGAGCATCTACTCCCCCGTACTCAAGGCGCTCATCGACGAGTTTGTCGCCGAGCATGCCGAGCGCATCGACACCGACCGCATCGTGGTCGCCGGCCTTTCCAACGGCGGCTTTATGACCCTGCGTCTGTGCGCCGACTACCCCGATTTCTTCGCCGCCGGCCTTCCCTGCTGTGCCCCGTGGTACAACGCCACGGACGAGGACGTAGCCGCGCTCGCCAAGACGCCGCTGTGGTTTACGCACTCCAAGGGCGACGAGCTCGTGTCGCCGCAGCAGACCGTGCTGCCGCTCACGGCACGCCTGCGTGACGCCGGAGCCAACGTGCACCTTACCTACTTTAGCCATGTCGAGGACCTGACCGGTCGCTATCGCGAGGCCGATGGCTCGCCCAAGAAGACGTTCAACCACGGCGTGTGGATCCACCAATTCAACGACCTGTGTTATCAAGACTTCGACGGGGGCAGCGTGCTCATCGACGGCGAGCCGGTGGGCTGCTGGGAGTGGTCGGCCAGGGTCAATAGGTAATCCGTCCCGGCGCGGGGACCGGATGTTAGTTTTGCAAACGTCCTCGGGCATGCATGGGGCGGCGCTTTGCGCTTCGCGCTGCGCCTTCCCATGCCCCCTGCGGAATGTTTGCAAAACTAACACCCGGCCCCCGCTGCGTTGCCATTGTCGTTGGCCCTGGCCGGCCGCTTCCGGCAGCACGCCGGGTCGGCGGCGATGGGGACCGGGTCCCGTCTTGCCTTGCGCGTAACTGGCTGAATTGATTTTGATTGGAGCTGTTCCTATGTCCCAAGAGTTAACTCGGGTGATTGTTACTACCGATATGGAAGTCGACGATATGAACTCGCTCGTTCATTTGGCTCTGTATCTTAATGTGCTTGATGTTCAGGCTGTGGTGTACACGGCTTCGCAGTATCACTTTCTTGGGGATGGGGTTCATACGCTGGGCGAGGTGAATTCGCATTGGCGGACCAAAGGGCGTCGCTCTTATGAGTGGGATGTTGTGCCTCATGAGCCCGATCCGCTGGCCGGCGAGCTTCGTGAGTATCGTCCGTTTCCCGAGCATTGGATTGAGAGTCTCTGGAGTAATGAATATGCCCAGGCTTGGCCGCAGTTGCAGGCGAATGCGGGCGCTGCCGGTGAGCCGCCGTTTCCCACGCCCGCCCAGATGATCGAGCGCACCTTTGTGGGAAATGTTGCCTTTGAGGGTGATGTGACTGAGGAAACTGAGGGATCTCGTGTAATTGCGCAGGCAATCTTGGATGATGATCCGCGTACGTTATGGCTGCTCAGCTGGGGTGGCATGAACACCATCGTTCGCGCCCTCATGAGTATTGCCGAGCGTTATCGCGCCACGCCCGAATGGCCTGCCGTGCAGCAGCGGGTCTATCAGAAGGTGCGCGTGATGGGCGTTGCCGATGGCGTGGGGCAGGACAACTCATGGCTCGACCATGGACGCGAGCTCTTTCCCGAGCTCATCTTTTGGTGTGTGCCCTATATGTATGGCGGCTATGTCGATGCTAAGATGGCTCAACCCGATACGTTGCCGCTGTTTAAGGCACCTTGGCCTGAGCAGAATCTCACGCAGGGTAACGGCCCCCTCATGGCACGCTACATGCTCTATGGCGACGGCAAGGTCTACGAAAATGAGCCCGAGCGCTTTCAGTTTGGCAAGCATGCCCGTCTGGATTGGGGTCTAGAAGGCATGCCCGCGATGCAGTTTGAGCGCGGCGACTTTATGGCCGAAGGCGACAGCATGACCTATATTCCGCTGCTGCCGTTTGGCCTGCGCGGCATCGACGACCGCGGCTTCGACACACTGCTCGGCCGCATGTTTCTTGATGGACATCCCGATACGGACGCACCCGCCGGTTTTGCCGCCATCGGCACGCCCGTAGACGGCAACCCCAATCCCTACCTGCGCGCCTATCAGGAAGACTTTGCCGCCCGCGCGCAATGGTGCGCCCATGATCCGGCAGCTTGTTCGCATCCGACACATGTTGTCGAGGTCACGGCCGACCGCAGCGCTACAGCCGGCGAGCACGTCACCCTTGCAGCGACCGTCGTCGACCCCGACGGCAAGGGCTTTGATGCACATTGGGATGTCGCCGTGGACCCGTCGAGCTATGCAGGCACGCAGGATCTTTCGCTGTGGCAGGAATGCACGGTGAGCACCGCTTTTATCGTGCCCGCCGACGCGCAGCCCGGCGACCGCTTCGTGCTCACCCTTACCGTGCAGACGCGCGCCGAGCGCCCCTGCAGCCGCTACGCCCAGGTTGCCGTGACCGTGGCATAGCAGGGACGGCGCCCACATTCGGCAGCCGCCACATTCGGCATGGACTGTCCCCAGCTGCCACTCATTTAAGTACGTCCCCAATGAGTGGCCGAAAATGGGCCATGTGTCCCAGTTGTGGAGACTCGTTGAGCCGTCTGGGTATCGTGAAAGATCGAGCGCTCACCCATCATCAAAAGTGACACACGCTACCTGTTGATGGGAGGCAGCCATGGGCTTCTTTGACAAGATGTTCGAGAAGAAAGAGTGCGCGATTTGCGGTACCGAACTGGGGATTTTGGGAAAGACCAAGATCAACGAAGGCTACCTGTGCAAAGAGTGCGCAGGCAAGCTGTCCCCCTTCTTTAGTGGTTGGCGCTCCAGCACCGCGGACGATATCCGCGAGCAACTCGCCTACCGCGAGGCCAACGCCGAGCGCCTGGCCTCGTTCAACCCAACGCGCACGCTCTCTGCCGGGCGCACCAACATCATGCTCGACGAAGACGCGGGTCTGCTGATCATCACTTCGCAGAGCCGCTGGCGCGACGCCAATCCCGACATCATCGAGTTCTCACAGGTACTCGGCTGCGATATGGATATCGACGAGCATCGCACCGAGATCTATCGCGAGACCAAGGACGGCGAGCGCGAGAGCTACAACCCGCCGCGCTACGACCTGGATTACGACTTTAACCTGACTATTCACGTCAACACGCCGTACTTTACCGAGATCAACCTGCGCGTGAACGACTCCACCATCGATCAGCGTGGCTCCATCGAATATCGCGAGGCCAAGCGCCAGGCAACCGAAGTCCGCGATGCGCTGGTACAGCTGCGTCAGGAGACACGCGACAGCGTCGTGGCCGCCAAGGCCCCCAAGACCGCGGTCACCTGCCCCTTCTGCGGTGCAACCACCATTCCCGATACCAGCGGGCGCTGCGAATACTGCGGCGGCGCCATCGGCGCATAGCCTCCGGCACGGAAAGGACCGATCATGGCCTTCGAGAGTGTCAACTATCAGTGCCCCGCGTGTGGCGGCCCCCTTCACTTTGCCAGTGCCGAACAAAAGCTTGTCTGCGACTACTGCGATTCGCGTTTTGAAGTCGAAGAAGTCGAGGCCCTCTATCGCGAGCGCCAGGACAAGGCAGATGCCAAAGCCGATGCCGCAGCCGCGGCCCCCAAACCTGCTGTCGACGATGCCGTGCAGGATCTGGCCCAAAACGCCGGCTACATCTGCTCGTCGTGCGGCGCCGAGCTGGTCTCGGACGGCACCGTCGCCGTTACCACCTGCCCATACTGCGGCAACTCCGCCGTGGCGCCCGGCCAGCTCTCGGGCGACTTCTCACCCGACCTGGTGATTCCGTTTAAGCTCGGGCGCGATGATGTCATGGCCGCGCTCAAGAAGCATTACAAGGGCAAAATCCTGCTGCCCAAGAGCTTTGTCACCGGCAACCACATCGACGAGGTCCAAGGCGTTTACGTGCCGTTTTGGCTCTACGGCGCCCGCGTGGATGGCGAAGTGTACTTCGATGCGACCAACGAGACCGTGACCGAGGAATCCGACCGCACCGTCACGACCACCAACCACTACGACGCCTACCGTAAGGGCAAAATCTCGTTTGAGCGCGTGCCCGTCGACGGATCGTCCAAGATGCCCGACGGCCATATGGATGCTATCGAGCCGTTTGACTACGACGCGCTGCGCCCGTTCTCGGTCGCGTATATGCCCGGCTACATCGCCAACCGCTACGATGAGGATTGCGAGACCTGCAAGGCGCGCGCCGAGCGTCGTATGGAAGAAAGTACGATTTCGGCCCTGCGCGAGACCGTCGTCGACGAATATGACGATGCCAAGGTCGAAAGCAAGCAGCTCGACTACACCTGGGAAGACAGCAACTACGCTCTGTTCCCCGTGTGGATGCTTTCCACCTCGTGGAACGGCAAGAGCTACCTGTTTGCCATGAACGGCCAAACCGGCCGCATGGTCGGCGAGCTGCCCTGCTCCAAGCCCAAGCTCGCCATCGCCTCGGTGCTGTTCTTTGTAATCGGGTTTGTCCTCTCCCAGATTCTCTTTATGGGCGAGAACGCCTTCGATCCGGACTACCTCACCTTTGATATCGAGGGCATCCTCATCAACATCGTCGCACCGCTGATTATCGTAATCATCGGAGACGTGCTGCTGGTAGGCCAGCTCAAGACGGCCAACGAGGCCACCCACGCCGATTGCTACTGCGGCGAGCTCGACTTGACCGAGAAGCACGACACCTTCAGCCACACCGAGACCACCGTTGTCATGAAGGACAACAAGGACGATTAGCCATTCTGACCAATACCACCCGGCCTTTGACGAGAAAGGAAGATCACCATGGGACTCTTGAAAGCTGGATTGGGAGCTGCCGGCGGCGTCATGGCCGACCAGTGGAAGGAATATATCTATTGCGAATCGATGCCCGCTGACGTCTTGGCCTGCAAGGGCAGCAAGCGCACCGGCGGCCGCAGCTCCAACACGCGCGGCGAGGACAACGTCATCTCCAACGGCTCCGTCATCGCCGTCAACGACGGCCAGGGCATGCTCGTGGTGCAAAACGGCAAGATCATCGAGGTCGCGCTGGAGCCCGGCGAGTTTGTCTTTGACACCGGCAGCGAGCCGAGCGTCTTTAGCGGCAACCTGGGCGACTCCATCAAGGAGACGTTCGCCAATATCGGCAGCCGTTTTGCCTTTGGCGGCGACGCGGGCAAGGACCAGCGTGTCTACTTCATCAACACCAAGGAGATCATCGGCAATAAGTACGGCACCGCCTCGCCTGTGCCCTTCCGCGTGGTCGATAACAACATTGGCCTGGATGTCGACATCTCCGTTCGCTGCAACGGCGAGTATTCGTACCGCATCACCAACCCGCTGCTGTTCTACACCAACGTGTGCGGCAACGTGACCGATAGCTACACGCGCGATAAGATCGACAGCCAGCTTAAGTCCGAGCTGCTCACCGCTCTGCAACCCGCCTTTGCCAAGATCTCGGAGATGGGCATCCGCTACAGCGCTATCCCCGGCCACACCACCGAGCTCGCCCGCGCGCTCAACGAGGTTCTCTCCGCCGACTGGCGCGACCTGCGCGGCGTCGAGATCGTGAGCTTTGGCGTCAACTCCATCGTTGCCTCGCAAGAAGACGAGCAAATGATCAAGGACCTGCAGAAGGCCGCAGTCATGCGCGATCCCACCATGGCAGCCGCCAACATCGCCAGCGCCCAGAGCGATGCGATGCGCGCGGCAGCCGCCAACCCCAACGGCGCGATGGCCGGCTTTATGGGCATGGGCATGGCGGGCGGCATGGGCGGCATGAACGCCAGCCAGCTGTTCGCCGCCGGCCAGGCACAGCAGCAGGCCGCCCCACAGCCGGCTCCGGCACCCGCCCCCGCACCGGCTCCTGCCGCTGCCCCCGCGGCCGGCACGTGGACCTGCAGCTGCGGTGCCACCAACACCGGCAAGTTCTGCCCCGAATGCGGCAGCCCCGCACCCGCCCCGGCACCGGCCAAGTGGTTCTGCCCCAACTGCGGCAGCGAAAACGGCGGCAAGTTCTGCAGCAACTGCGGAACGCCTAGGCCCTAACCCCTCTATCTGGTAATTGGCGGGGGGTCCGCCACCCCCGCATTTGCTTCTATGGGTTTCGTTCGATAAAGGAGGACACCATGAAGACAACGTTCAAAAAGTCCGTACTCGCATTTCTGACATGCGTCCTGGCGCTCGCCTTTGCCCTGACGGGCTGCAGCGGCGGCGGCAAGGACCCCAAGGCCAACTTCGTCGGCAGCTGGGAACTCTCGGGTGGAACCCTGGAGGGCGAAGAGCTCACCGATGAGTACATGGATATGCTCAAGGAGTGGGGCCTCAACTGTATCCTGATCCTCGACGAAGACGGCACGGGCGTCCTCGACATGTTCCTTGAGGTCGCCGACCTGAAATGGGAGGCCAAGGACGCCACCACTGCAACCATCACCGCCGACGGCGATTCGCAGGACATGAAACTCAAGGACGGCAAGCTCGTCCTCGAGGTGGAAGGCGACAAGCTTATCTTTACGAAGTCCGACAAGGATCTGTCCGGTACGGTAAAAAAGGATCGCGAGGCGGCCGAGAAGGAAGAGGAGATCGATGAGGCCGTCGAAGACGACGACGTCCAGAGCGTCGAAATCTCCCCCGCCGTCACCGTCGCCGATGACGATCTGTGCACCATCACCATCACCGAGAAGTTCAAGGACGAATGGGGCGACATCGGCTTTGTCGTCAACATCACCAACAAGAGCGACAAGGACCTGACCTTCTACGCTCCCTCCGGCAAGACCAACGTCAACGGCACCATGAAGGAACCCTGGTTCTCGGCTAACCTGATGCCCGGCACCAACGCCACCGAGGAATTCACGTTCTCGAGCGGCGAGCTTGACAGCCTTGACGACCTGGTCAACACGACCATCGGCATCGACGCCTACCTGACCGATTCCTACGAGGACGTCGCCTCCTACACCGCAACCATCGCGTAGCGGCACGTAACATCAGCCGCGGATTGGCGGACGCATCCGCGCACTTGCCAGGCGGGGCCGCAGGAGTTGATCCTGCGGCCCCGTCGTTTTTATGCCGACAGCACAGCCGCACAAGCAGGCCGACCGTCGTTTTCTGATGCAAAACGGCGGGCGGCCTATCTTTACGGCGCCGGAACACGGCGAGCGCGTCGATTACGGGCGCTCCATGTTGGGGACGATGCTGCCCTCCGTTACCGCGCGCACGGCAAGACGCATGATGTTGTCGTAGCCGGTCTTGCTCAGAATCTCCGAGATGCGACGCTTGATGGTACCCTCACTCATAAACAGCTCGGCCGCGATCTCGCGGCGGCTTTTGCCCTCGCAGGCAAGGCGCAAAATCGACAGCTCGACATCGTCGAGTGCCGCCGTGCCCGAAAAAATGCTTTCGGGCGGCTTGGGAAACGTGCAATAGCCCGCCAGCGTGGAGCGCATCACGGCGAACAGCTCGTCGATACCAACGTTCTTGTACACAAAGCTATCGACGCCCGCCTCGCGAGCCTGGTCGACAAAGGTGATCTCGGGCATACCTGTCATGATGATGACGCGGCACTCGGGCAGCTGCTCCTTGATGCGCGCCGCCGCCACGATGCCGTTTGAATCGTGTTCGGTGCACACGTCCATCAATATCATGTCCGGGCGCTCCTTGAGCGCGACACCCAAGGCCTCGGAGGCATCGGCGATCGCGGCGACGACGGTCATATCGGGCTGGTCGCCAACGGAGCGCGCCAGGCTTTCGCGCAGAATGGCCTGATCTTCGACAATTAACACGCGGATCATGAACTTCTCCTTTGGACCGTGGCGTTGGAGCTCAGCGGGATGGACACCGCAAGCGTAAAGGGCTGGGCGGCGTGGACTTCCAGGCCGCCGCCCAAATCTTGCGCGACATGCCTCATACCTGGGATACCCGTTCCCTCGCGATACGATACGGGGGCCGGGGACCCGTCGTTAGAAATCGTCATGCGCGCGACGGCGCCAGCATTCGTCCCCTCCTGCCACAGGCGCACGTGGACCCGATGCGCCTGCGCATGCCTGGTGGCATTGGTCGAGGCCTCGCGGATAATCTGCAAAAATGCGGCAGCGACACGCGCGTCCTCAGGCAGCGCACCCTCAACATCGATCTGCACACTCACCAAGCCAAAGGCGTGGACGATATCGCTCAGCTGCTCTGCAGGCTCGCTGGCACCGCCACTGCGCAAATCGGCGGCGATTGAGCGCAGCAACGGGTCAATCTGCTCGAGCGACTCATCATCCAGACGTCCCTCCTCCAAATAGCGATGAAGAATGGACAGGCGCTGGCCGATCACATCGTGAACGCGGGCACGCATACGTAGGTAGGCCGCATTGTCGGCAACCTTTTTGGCTTCTTCGATCTGGGCCTGGAGCTCTTGGCCAGCACGCTCAAGCAGGTGGTTGGCTTGCGCCAGACGGTCGTAGGCGTGTGCGTATTCCGTCACGTCCAGGCCGACGACGCGCTCGAACGGACGGCTCGAGACCGTAACGGCGTCACGCACGAACAGACGAATCTCGGAAGGAGAGATCTCGACCACGGCGCGATCCCTACCAAAGCGATCAAGGTCGATATGGGCGCGATTAGCGCTGCTTTCGGGCATTTGCATGCTAAGTTTGCGCAGGTCGTTCCATGTGCTGCTCATGTCGCCCAGGTCGGTGGGCATATGGAGCTCTACGAGGTTTTTGCGCATGCAGCGGTTCATGAGCAGCGGACGGCCCCTCGGGTCTAGATACAGGATGCCCACGGGAATCACGTTGATGGTCTCGATCGTCGAGAACAAGGTGATATCCTCTTGGCGGTTACGGACGTCCATCAAGAGCGCCGCGATGGAACGGAACAGGAAGAACGCTCCCTCTGCGATAAGGACAACGGTCCACGCCGAGCCCATGGCAAAAACCACCGGTGGTGTAACGGCGACAACAAGCAGCAGCTCGACCAGCATGACGGGACGACGATAGTGCACCATAAGTACCACGCCATAGGCAAAGATTGCGGCATTGAGCCACAACGCTCCGCCCATTGCCCTGGCGCAAACGTCAAGCGGCGCCACCAGATACGAGCCAGACGACGTGAACAAGATGAGCGCCGAAATCATCAGGTGAAGCACAAGACTCGCCTCGTAGGCGCAAATCACCTTACGGTTATAGGACGAGCGGCGCGATGCGATGAGCGGGACGTGGATCGTCTGCAGACACGCAGCCAGGGCAAAGACAACATCGAGCGCAACGATTTGGGGAAGTATGAGCGAAATCTGCATCGTCACTCACCCGCCCTCGGCATCAAGACGATCATGCGCAGCTGACCGGACTCGCCCTCAAGGCGGTATGCCACGTTGCGCCCTTGCAAAGCGCTTTCGAGCTCTTGCGCAGCGGGCGTCTGCGAAAGATCTTCATCATCGTTGGAAAAAAGTGTGGCGCGCAGCTCGACGCTGCATCGGTCATGGTCGCCCAAGTGATACATAAGTGCCGGATGATCGGTGGCGTAGGCAAAAAACGCAAAGTCATACACGCAGTCGTACAGCGCGCTTACCGTACTGGCGTGCATCGGGCGCCGTATGGCAATAATCGAGGCGCAATCGACATCGATCGTGCGCAGGTCGCTTGCGAGCTCGTTGGCAATGAGCTGAATGCGGTCGCGGTCAAAACCGCTCTCCCCGTGCTGTGCCAACGTGAGCGACCCCTTCCGTTTGCAATAGGCAACGAGCATCTTGGCGCGCTGCAGCATGCGGTAACGCTCGCGCGAAGATTCCTCGTCAGTCAACGGCGGCAGCGAGCTCAACAAGTCGTACATCTCTTCGAGCGCGCGGGCAAGCGCCTGGTCCACGTCTTGGACTAGCAAGGTCTCGGCCTCTTGATCTGCCAAATGTGTCTTAAGGTCGTAGTCGGCGGCAAGCAGCTCGTTTTGGCGTTGCAGCTCCATGCGACGATGTGCCAGTTCGCGATTGAGCTCGTTGAGCTCCGATACGTCTTGGGCAAGCAGGGCCGATCCCCCCAGCAGCGGAAAAGCACGATACATCACATCGGGATCGGACGCCACGGTAAAGGCATGGGCGCGGCCGTGCTCCTGGGTCCGCAGCTCCTCGCGCACGCCTACCGGCATTGGCTTTGACACCGGCGTGGCATAGACCTCCTGCAGGTCGCGCGTTAGAACTTTGAGGTCAAGCGGCAAGGTGTCGAAGATGCCGGCGATATCGTGGTACGACGGAATGACACCGCAATCGAGACAGATTTCCATCGCCACCACGCACAGGACGCAATAGACGAGCGAAAAGTTGAGCCTCCATGCCCAGGGCACGCGCAGAGCATATGAGATGCCAAAGAATGCGCCGCCCAGCAGCACGAGCGCCGCCGTGCCCGAGAAACGTTGGATGCGAAAGGACGAGGACCGACCAACCAGGATAAAAAAGGCCACGAAGTTAGAGGCCGTCCACACGAGGAAGGCGAAATAACCCCGGCCGTACGTGTAATCGTTGCTCCAGGTGTCGCTTGTACGGTCAAAGCGGAAGACCTGCTGGTGAAAATCGTTGGTGAGTACAAATCCGATAAGCAGGATGGCCACAATCCACAGCGCAGCACGGTAGCGGCGACCCAGGCGGCGTTGCTCCAGGCCCGCAAGGCGCAGGCCGCAGAGCTGGTAGAGCAGCGGAATGAGCGTCATGGGCACGTAGTACAGGTACCACAGCAAGGTGGCATAGAACGGCGTGTACGACTTGTACTTGAGAATGACCTCGATCATCCACAGGGCACAGATGGTGGCGATGGCAACAAGGCGGCGGCGCAACACATAGTCCAAACAACGCAGATAGACCAACACGCCCCAAATCGAAAATACAATTGCGGCGACAAGCAGCGGGAGAGGGCTCGAATGGGTGAGCCCATCCACGACCTCTTCGGACACCTCGCTATAGGCGGGCACGGCGTTAGAAAGTTTGGGGTCGAAGGCGAACAGCACCGGCAAGATCGCCAAAAGCATGAGGAACAGCGCGGTGATGGCGCCGGCGATAGCAAAGACGCGGTGACGGTACACCTGATGCGTTATGCCAACAAGGAATCGCGGCATGGCGAAGAGCCTGCCGCCCCTGGGATCCGCAACCGGAGCGGTCCGGGCGGCCGCGTGGCCGATATGTCGCTCGCGGGTACTCATAGTCCCTTTAGTGTACCGACAGGCGGGCCCAAAAAGCGGGCCGCATGTCCCAAAATCCGCAGACGGCAAGGCGCCCGGCGAGCAATAACTACTCGCCGGGCGCCTTGGTTAGAAGGCTATGAAGTTGAGTGTCTCAGCTTCCTTAGGACAGGTCCTCACCATTAGAAGCAATAACCTTCTTGTACCAGTCGAAGCTCTTCTTTTTGGAACGCTTGAGGGTACCGTTGCCGGCGTCGTCGCGGTCCACATAGATAAAGCCGTAGCGCTTGGACATCTCACCCGTGCCGGCAGACACCAGGTCGATCGGGCCCCAGGTGGTGTAGCCCAGCAGGTCAACGCCGTCCTCGGTCACCGCATCGCGCATCGCGGCGATATGCTGGCGCAGGTAGTCGATACGGTAGTCGTCGTTGATGGAGCCATCCTCCTCGACAACATCCTTGGCGCCCAGACCGTTCTCGACCACAAACAGCGGCTTCTGATAACGGTCGTACAGGTCGTTGAGGGTGATGCGGAAGCCCAGAGGATCGATGGCCCAGCCCCACTGGCTCTCCTGCAGGTAGGGGTTCTTGGCGCCGGCGAAGGCGTTACCCTGGGTGCGCTCGACATCGGGGTTATCGGCACCGGCAGAGCAGCGGGTGCTGTAATAGCTAAAGCTGATGAAGTCGACGGTGTTAGCGGCCAGGATCTCGCGGTCCTCGTCCGTCATGCCCACATCGATGCCTAGACGCTCGAGCTTCTTGACGGCATATGCCGGGTAGTAGCCGCGGCTCTGGACGTCGACGAAGAAGTAGTTGTCCTGGTTATCGAGCTGCGCCTGGCGCACGTCGCCCGGACGGCAGCTGTAGGGGTAGTAGCTACCCGCGGCGAGCATGCAGCCGATCTTGATCTCGGGGTCGATCTCGTGGGCGATCTTGGTTGCCCAAGCGCTGGCGACGAGCTCGTTGTGGGCGGCCAGGTACTCGACGGCCTCCTTGTTCTCGCCCTCCTCAAAGACCAGACCAGCACCCATAAACGGCAGGTGCAAGATCATATTGATCTCGTTGAAGGTGAGCCAGTACTTCACCAGCCCCTTGTAGCGGGTAAAGATCGTGGTCGCGAGGTTCTTGTAGAAGTCGATGAGCTTGCGGTTTCGCCAGCCGCCGTACTCCTTGATGAGGTGAATCGGGCAATCGAAGTGCGTGATGGTCACGAGCGGCTCGATGCCGTGCGCCTGACACTCGCGGAATACTTCCTCGTAGAAGGCCAGGCCAGCCTCGTTGGGCTCGGTCTCGTCGCCGTTGGGGAAGATGCGGGTCCAAGCCAGGCTCATACGGAAGGTCTTAAAGCCCATCTCGGCAAAGAGAGCGATGTCCTCTTTGTAGTGGTGATAGAAATCGATGCCGGTCTGCGCGGGATAGTAATAGCCGTCCTCGAAGTCGAGCATTTTACGCTGGCCGGAGACCACCGCATAGCGCTCGGGGCCGTGCGGAGCCACGTCCACGTTGGCCAGGCCGCGGCCGTCCACGTCGTAGGCACCCTCGCACTGGTTGGCAGCCGTTGCGCCGCCCCACAGGAAGTCATTACGGAAAGCCATGTATCAATCCTTTCGCACGCTGTTGTCATAGGCTCAGTATCCCTGCAAACAACGCGTCGCTCAACGGCGGTGGCACAGGCCGATACTTCTTTTCGCGTGCAGGCGCCCGGCAGCCACCCCGCCTGACACTTTTTGATACCCGCCTGCCCAATTCACCACCAAGGGGACAGGCGCCTTTGTGGCGGTTTGGGGCGATTTGTCTCGATCTGTAACAGGTAGGCCGCCAAAACCGGGCCAGGTGTTACAGATTGAGATTGTTCGGCCAGTCCCTTGCAGTTTGTCTAAATCTGTAACAGGTAGAGACGATTTAGCCCGCTAGATGTTACAGATCGAGACAGAAGATTCTAGTCGCAGGCGATGTCGAGGTTTTTGCCGATGAGACCTACTTAGCCGCCTTCGCTCAGCAACTCATTTGACTGAATAGGAAAAAAAGGAAAAAATAGGAAAAAAAGGAAAGGAGACTTATGACTGAAACCATCTTCTCCCCCTCATTTGGAAATCGCCCGTCCTATCTGGTGGGACGCGGGAGCGTGATTTCGACATTCATCTCCGGCCTTGAGCAGGAGCCGGGCAATCGAGACCGAGCCATGCTCATGCTCGGCCAGCGAGGCAGCGGCAAAACGGTTCTGTTGTGGGAACTTGCCGATCGCGCCCGCAAGCTCGGCTTTGTTGTCGCCACGCCCACCGTAGCCTCCGAGGATATGCTCGAGCGCATTGTTGAGAAAATCCAGGAAGCGGGCGAGCCTTACGCCAACAAGCATCGTCTCCCCAAACTTACAGGTGGCAGTTTGAGCGTCTTCGGTTTCTCAGCCGGCCTCGAGTTTACGCGCGACGTACAGGAAACTAAGAGTTTCCAGTTCAAACTCACGCAGTTGGCACGCAAGTTAACCGAGCAGGGACACGGCATCCTCATCCTCATCGACGAGCTCCAGGCAAATTCACCCGAGATCAGACAGCTCGTCACCGCCTATCAAGAGCTGGTCGGCGAGGGACTCAACGTCGCGCTCGTCATGGCGGGCCTCCCGGGAGCAGTCTCCGCGACACTCAACGACCGCGTACTGACATTTCTCAACCGCGCACGCAAAGTCACGCTCGAACCGCTTTCAGTCGGAGATGTCGATGCCTATTATCAGCGGGCTTTCGAAGAGCTCGACCTTGATATTCCAGGCGATCTTCGCCTCCGTGCCGCTCGTGCAACCCAAGGATCGCCCTATATGCTGCAGCTCATCGGCTACAACATCGCCAATCGCTGCCAGGCAGGAGAATACGTAACGCCAGAGCAAGTCGACGGAGCTATCGAAGCGTCAAAGGCCGATTTCGAAAACGATGTTTGTGAAACGACGCTCGCCGCGCTATCGGACCAAGACGTCGCGTTTCTCGACGCAATGACTGATGACAAAGACGGCGTGTCGCGCATCTCCAATGTGGCCGAGCGCATGTCAGTCACACCCGACTATGCCCAAAAGTATCGCCGACGCCTCATCGACGTCGGCGTTATCGAACAGGCGCGCCGCGGTTACGTGCGTTTCGCTGTTCCATATATGGCTGACTATCTGCGCAGCCAGCTCTAGACAGCCACCACAATGGGGACAGGCACCTTTGTGGTGGGTTGGGCCCGCTTGTCTCGATCTGTAACAGTTAGGCCGTCAAAACCGGGCTTGGCGTTACAGATTGAGATTGTTCGGGCGGCCCCCGTGGTTCGTCTTGATCTGTAACAGATAGAGACGATTTAGCGCGCCAACTGTTACAGATTGAGACGGAAGACCCTAGTCCACGGTGATGTCGAGGTTCTTGCCGACGAGACCTACGTAGCCGCCCTCGGCAGCCTTGGGACTATCTGCGTGGCAGAGAACCCACTTGTCGGCCTTCCAGTAGCAGTAGCTATCACCGGCCGCGGGCATGTCGGCCGCAGCCTCGGGGCGCGGACCGTTGGTGCCGGCGGGCAGCGCAACCATCACCTGGAAGCCACCGTCGTCGACCATGCACGGCGTGTAGTGCAACGTGGTGGCGTAGACCTCGACGAGCGTGCCGGCGGGCGCGCGGAACGCCTTGACCTGCGCGGTGTCGAGCTTGCCGTCGACAATCTGCTCACGCTTGGCGAGCAGCAGAATAAAGTCGCGAGCACCCAGGTTGAACTCGCTCGCGCGGTGATACTCCAAGCAGTTGAGCTTCGTGTTGTGGCCGTTGCACCAGCCCAGCTGGAACGGACGGCCGCCATACATGAGCAGGCCGAGCGCATCGGCGCCCTCGACCTGCTCCAGCTCAGGCGCGGAGGCCACGTACTTGCTGCCCTCGGGGATGGGCGTTGCGGAGAACGCCTCGACGAGCGGGGCGGTCAGGCTGGACGGGACGTCGTCCCACACGCGGCCATAGGACTTGAACTCGGGATCGTTGACAGAATAGATATGCATGTTCGCTCCTGTTCGTAAATGTGACTATACGAACATTCTAGAACAAACATGAGCGATTTTGAACGCTCGTCCAGACCACTCAACAAAAAGGCGCCCCCGCATAAGCGAAGGCGCCCAATGTGCGCGTTTTGGGCGATAAGCCCTTACGCCTGCTGATAGTGCAGGTGCTTCTCGTCGATATCGGCCAGGTCGCGGTCGAGGTAGCGGCGCGCGAGCCAGTTTGCCATGGGAAGGTTCTGGTCCAGGTAGTTGCCGCACTCCTCGGGAGCGGCTCCGGGGACATCGCCCTCAAAGTCGGCGACAAACTCAAACAACTCACGCACGAGCGGCAGGATCTCCTCGCTCGTCACCTCACCAAAAACGACCAGGTAAAAGCCCGTGCGGCAGCCCATGGGGCCAAAGTAGACAATGCGGCTCGACCACTCGGCATGGTTGCGAAGGAATGTCGCGCCTAGGTGCTCGATGGTGTGGCACTCTGCCGTGTTCATGACCGGCTCCTTGTTGGGCGTGGTCAGGCGCAGGTCAAAGGTGGTAACGACAGCGGCGGTCGCCGGATCGCGGTCGATGCGGCTCACGTACACGCCGGGCTCAAGCTGCAAATGGTCAACGGAAAAGCTCGCGATGCGCTCCATGGCAGATCCTCTCGATAGTCAATTTGGGACGGGGCTCTTTTAGCTGGTTCGAATGGTCGCACCAATCATACCAGTCAAAAAAGCCCCGTCCCAAATGAGCTGCCCGGGACGGGGATCAATGAATTTTTAATCCCGTCCTAAAAAATCATTCTAGGCAGTGTATGCAATTGTTGATTTGACAGCGTGGCGCCAGCCGGCGATCTTTTTGGCGCGTTCGTCAGCGGGCATCGACGGCTCCACGATGCCGCGGGCGCCGTAGACATCGACGACATCGCGCGTGTACATGCCCAGCGCGATGCCGCAGGCCCAGGCCGCACCCAGGCCGCTCATCTCGTCGTTGCTCGCGATGCGGATGGGCGAGCCAACCAAGTCGCTCTCAAACTGCATCAGGTACGCGTCGCGCGTGGGACCGCCGTCAACACGAAGCTCGGCCAACGTTGCACCCGAATCCTCAACCATCGCATCGATCACGTCAAAGATCTGATAGGCGATCGACTCGTCGGCGGCCTTCACGAACTCCGCGCGACCCGTGGTGCGCGTCATGCCAAAGACGCAGCCCTCGGCGTCACTCGCCCAGTGCGGCGCGCCCAAACCGGTAAACGCCGGCACAAAGTAGACGCGGCTCGCCGGATTGGCGGCGTAGCACAGGTCGGTAACTTCCTCGGGGTTATTGATGAGTTCCAGATCGTCGCGCAGCCACGTCTTGACGGCGCCGGCGTAGCTCACGTTGCCCTCGAGCACGTACTCGGTCACGCCGTCCATACGCCATGCGAGCGAGCTCGAAAGCCCGTGCGAGCTGGCAACGAACTCGTCGCCGACGTTCATCATGACCGAGCTGCCGGTGCCATAGGTCGCTTTGGCCATGCCGCGGCTGTGGCAGCCCTGCGCGAACAAGGCGGCATGGCTGTCGCCGAGCACGCCGTGAATGGGCACGGGTGCCGGCAAAAAGCCGCCCAGGTCCGTCATGCCGAACAGGCCATCGGAATCGGTCACCTGCGGCAGGCAGGCCACATCGACGCCAAAGGCCTCGCACACCGGCTCGCTCCAGCAGCCACGGCGCAGGTCAAAGAGCTGCGTGCGGCTGGCGTTGGACCAGTCGCAGCGAAACTCCGCGCCGCCCGTGAGCGTCCAGACCACCCAGGCATCGATGGTGCCCAGGCACAGCTCGCCTGCCGCCGCAGCCTCGGCAGCAGCGGGAACGTTCGCGAGGATCCAGGCCATCTTGCCCGCCGGGTAGTAGGGCGAGAGCACCAGACCCGTCGTGTCGCGCACCAGCTCGGCCACACCCTCGCGCGCGTCCAGCTTGTCGCACAGCTCGCGGGCGCGGGCGCACTGCCACACTACGGCGTCGCACAGCGGCTCGCCCGTCGCGCGGTTCCAGGCAACAGTGGTCTCGCGCTGGTTGGAGATGCCGATGCCGGCGATGTCGGCAGGGTCGACCCCGGTCTCCTCCACCACGGCACGCGCCACGGCCAACACGTTGGCGGCAATCTCGGCCGGATCATGGCTCACCCAACCGGCCTCGTTGACAATCTGGCGATGCGAGCGATCGGCACGATGAATCAAATGGCCGCCCTCGTCCACCAGCAGTGCCTTGGTGCCCTGCGTGGATTGATCGATTCCGATGATGTATTTGCTCATGCACTCTCCCATTCCTTCCGCCAAATCAAAGACGACTGGCGGACAAGGAGCGAGCGGCCGTCAAGTGCCGCAGATTGCCGTGAAAGAGGAGCGCCGCGTACTTTGCGTACGCAAGCGACGGTTTGAACGGCAAGGTGCGGTGCTTGGCGGCCGCGCAGCGTCTGTTTCTACTAGTTGCCGAGGAACTCGGCGACGGTCTGCGCGATTCCGGCACCCGTCAGGCCGTAGTGTGCGAAGACCTCGGGGCTCGTGCCGGTGATGACCGGTGCGTCGGGCAGGGAGAGGCACTTGACCGGACGCGGGCAATGCTCGCCCACCACCTGCGCGACCATAGAGCCCAGGCCGCCGAAGGGGCTGTGCTCCTCGACCGTCACGACGGCGCGCGTGGCACCGGCAGCCTCAATCACTGCCTCGGCGTCAAGCGGCTTGACGCAATACATGTCGAGCACCGTTGCCGAGATGCCCTGCTCGGCCAGCAGGTCGGCAGCGTCCACGGCATGGCGGACCATCTCGCCGGTGGCGACGAGCGTCACATCGGTGCCGCGACGCACCCAGGTGGCGCGATCCATCTGGAACGGGCACTCGTCCTCGGTGTACACGTCCTCGACCGGGTTGCGGCCCACGCGAATGTAGGCCGGCTTGTTGTCGGCGACCAGGGCCCGCACGAGCTCGGCGGTCTGGAAGCGGTCGCTCGGCAGATACACGCGCATGTTGGGAATCGCACTCATGGCGGCGATATCCTGCGCGGAGTGATGGCTCATGCCCAAGGCGCCGTAGGACACGCCGCCCGAGATGCCGATGAGCTTGACGTTGGTGTTGGAGTACGAGACGTCGACCTTGCACTGCTCATACGAGCGCGTGGTCACAAAGGACGCCGGCGAGGCGGCCCAGGCCTTCTTTCCGCACGAAGCCATGCCGGCGGCGATGCTCACCAGGTCCTGCTCGGCAATGCCGACCTCGACGGACTGTTGGGGATACTGATCAAAGAACGGCGTGAGCGATGCGGAGCCGCGGGAGTCGGAGCATAGGACGACGATGTCCTTATCGGTCTTCGCGGCCTCGAGCAGCGTGTCGCAGATAACCTTGCGATTGGCGATCTTGTTAGCCATTGACGGCCTCCTTATGGGCAGCGAAATCGGCGATGATCTGGGCATATTCCTCATCGTTGGGCAGGTGATGGTGCCAGGCGGCCTTGTCCTCCATGACGGGCGAGCCATAGCCCTTCACCGTGTTGAGGATGATGACCGTGGGCTTGCCGCAGGTCTCGGCCGCAAGCGTCAGCGCGGCGTCGATGGCCCGGACGTCGTTGCCCGGAATGGAGAGCACGTTCCAACCGAAGGCGGCCCAGCGCTCCTCCTGCGAGTCCTGCTTCATAACATCCTCGGTGCTGCCGCTGATCTGCAGGCGGTTGCGGTCCACGAGTGCGCACAGGTTATCGAGCTGGTAGTTGCCGCCGCTCATGGCGCCCTCCCAGACCGATCCCTCGGCAAGTTCCCCGTCGCCCATGATGGTGTAGACGCGGTAGTCGCGGCCGTCCATCTTACCGGCGAGCGCCATGCCCACGGCCACGGGCAGACCGTGACCCAGCGAGCCCGAGTTCATCTCGATGCCCTTGAGCTTGTTGTTGGGGTGGCCGATGTAGGGGCTGCCGAACTTGGAGAAGCGGGCCTTGACGTCATCGAGGTCAAGATAGCCCTCGTGGCAGAGCACCGCGTAGTAGGCTTCCATGGCGTGGCCCTTGGAGAGCACGAAGCGGTCGCGGTTGGGATCGTCGACGGTCTCGGGTGAAATGTTGAGGTGGTTGGCGTAGAGGGTCATGAGGGCGTCGATCACCGACATGTCGCCGCCGATGTGGCCGCCGGCGCCAGCCATGATGATATCGACGCAATCGCGGCGAAGGTCCCAACGCAGGGACTCAAGCTCTTCGATAGTTGCCATTTCTACTCTCCTCGCAGGTAGGCTTTAACGTCTTCTTCGATGGGGTCGTACAGGTCGGGTTGGATGCCGATATACTTGCACGCCTCGTAGAGCACCGGCACCACGTTGGCGTGAATAGCGACGCAGTGGTGGATGTAGGGACCCTCGACGATCTTGGCCTCGAGGCGCTTGAGGTTGTCGACCTCGACCCACAGATAGGTGCCCATGCCGGCCGGGCCGTCGATGCCGCGGGCGTTACCCAGCAGCAGCGAGTACTCGCCGTTGTCGCCGTCAAAGCGGGCAAGGGTGAGGTCGCCGTGCTTGGCCTCGGCCGTCAGCGCGCCGGGGTGATCGAAAGCCAGCGGATAGGTGAGCTTGGGCTTGACGGCCGCGCAGCTGCAGGGCCAGGGGCCGCAGTGCTGCAGCAGCTCGCCGTTCTCGTTATCGGGATGGCGCACGGTCCAGTCGGCGAACATGCCGCGGTGACGGCCCAGGTCGGCGGCCTCGACCATCAGCGCGGTGATGGCGCCGTGGATATCGGTCTCGCATACGATAGGAATGCCCATCTCGTTGAGGATGGCGTTGGCGGCGCAGGGCATAATGCCCAGCTCGTCCTGGAGGGCGTTCCAGCACTGAATGGCGCCGGCGTTGCAACCGTACTTCTCGACCAGGCGCTTCATGGCGATGGCAAGACCGGCGACCGCGGGAACCTTATCCTCGGGGATGCAGATCTCAAAGCTGTCGTTGATGTGGGCAAGCATGGCAGCCATGGCCTGCTCGTCGGCCTGGGCGTCGCGCACGGCCTGGACAAGCTCGGTCATGGGAATGGGCGAAAGCTGGATGTTGAACTTCTCGAGCAGCTCGCCCTCGTTGCACATGGTCGACCAGAAGTCGAACGGACGGGTGGCCATCTGCAGGATGCGGGTGTGCTTGAAGGTCTTGACCACGTTGCACACGGCCAAGAAGTCCCAAACACCGCGCTCGAACTCGGGATCGGTCAGGCGGCAGTTGGTCATGTAGGTGAAGGGAACCTGGAAGCGGCGCAATACTTTGCCGGTGGCGAACAGGCCGCACTGGCTATCGCGCAGGCGGGTGCCGTCGGGCTCGGGGCGCTCGTCGCGCGGGCCCCACAGCAGCACGGGTAGGCCGAGCTCGCGGGCAAGGCGAGCGCAAACGTACTCGGTGCCAAAGTTGGCGTGGCACAGCATAATGCCATCGACGCCCTCGGCGCGGAACTTCTTGACGATAGGCTCAATGTGGCTGTCGTCGAACAGCAGGCCCTCGTCATTGATGTCGTCGATATCCACGATGTCGACGCCGATCTCGCGCAGGCGATCAGCCGTCAGGCCGCGATACTTGATTGCGTCCGGCGCGCTAAAGATACTGCGGCGCGTGGGCACAAAACCGAGCTTGATCTTGTCCATGTACGTCCTCCCCTAATCACATGTTCAGTAAACAGACGCATGTTTCGTTTTGTTCTGTTTACTAAATTTTTACTCCAGTGTTTAGAAGTTTAACGCGAAATACCCGTGGGCGGTAGAGAAATCAGCCTAAACGGTATGTAAACAAACTGAACATACAAGGGCAACAAAAAGAGGGCCCCGAAGGACCCCTTTTGGATGACGTTATTTTTCTGCCTTAGCGAGCTTTGCCGCCCTGCGGCCCGGCGTTGCCTTTGTCTAGATCTCACGCACGCTCTGACGCTCGACAAAATAGGTCGATACGGCTGTCTTGCAGGTATAGCTCTTGGGATTGCGGATGTTGCCCACCAGGCGGCGCACCGCGATCTCGCCCACCTCGTGCTTGGGAACGTGCACCGTGGTGAGCGGCGGGTTGGAGAAGGCGCCCAGAGATAGGTCGTCAAAGCCGATGATCGAGACATCCTCGGGCACGCGAATACCGTGCTCGTTGAGCGCGCGCATGGCACCCACGGCGAGCACGTCGTTTTCGGCAAAGAAAGCCGTCGGCAGGTCGTCGCGCGAGACGCTGTCGAGCCATGCGCCCATGTCGCGATAGGCGCCCTCGAGCGTGGTGCCCAGCGTAACGCGCCATGTCGGGTTGGCCTCAAGGTCTGCGTCCTCAAGCGCTTGGCGATAGCCGCGCTCGCGATCCTTAAAGTTGCGGATGCGAAGGTCGCCTGCCAGATAGCCGATCTGCCTGTGACCTTTCTCGATGAGGTGATCCACGGCGCGCAGCACCGAGTCGGTGTTGGCAATGACCACGGCATCGAAGTACTGACGATCGCTCCAGCCATCGAGCACGATCAGGTGGGCGGCAGCGTTGGCAAACAGGGCGTAGTCTTCCTCGCCCAGCTCGGTACCCATCAGCACGATAGCGGCGGACGGATCGGCGATCAGGCCCTCGACCTGCGGACGCACGGCGTCCAAGTCGCTAAAGTCGAGCGAGACAAAGCTCGTGCTCATGCCGTGACGACGCGCCTGGCGCTCCACGCCCTCGATGACCGCGGGATGGAAGGTGCTCTCGTCCAGAATGGCGCCCGTCTTGCGCGCGAGCACAAACTGAATGCTCTCGAGCTGCGTCGACTGCTGATAGCCAAGCGATTGCGCGCACTCCAGGATGACCTTGGCGGTCTCTTCACTCACGCTGCGCTTGCGGTTGAGCGCGTTGGACACGGTCGCAGGCGAAAAACCGGTGATGCGGCTGATCTCGCGAACACTTGCTTTGGCCATTGTTCCCCCTAGCAACGGCCGTGGCGGAGCATCACAACTTGATGACTCGACAACTAAACGACCGCAAATTCAATCTAAACAGAGTAGTAAATGTTTATGAGCTAGTTTAGCCTGTTGTCAAGCGAAGTGGCACGACTATTCCCCCAACGGGCACATTTACTCGGTAGCTAAAAAAGCCCCGTCCCAAATTGACTACATGGGGCGGGGCACGGAAATCATCTAGCCAAGAACACGGGCCATGCGCGTCTTGAACTCGGACAGGAAGCGCGGGGCATCCACGGTCAGCGCCACAAGCGCGCTCTTGTCCGGATCGGACAGGCGATGCTCGTCGCAAATGGTGCGGCCGCGATACTCGCCCAGCAGATCAACACGCAGATTGCAGCCGAGCGCACCCACGAGCGTGGGGTCGATCGCCACGGCGACGGCCAGCGGATCGTGCAGCGCACAACCACCCAGGTAGGGTGCGTTCATCTCGTACGAGCCAATGTAGTGCTCGACCATGCTCGCAAACGCACAGCCCGCCATGGTGCCCGAGCCCGTCCATCCGGCAATGTCGCGACGCGTGAGCACCACGCGATGCGTCACGTCCAGACCCACCATGGTGAGCTTGCGGCCCGAGCGCAGCACGGCATCGGCCGCCTCGGGATCGCTTGCCATGTTGGCCTCGGCGCCCGCGCTCACGTTGCCGGGCACGGTCAGGGCGCCGCCCATCACCACCACGCGGCCGATAGACATCACCGCCGTCGCATCGCGCTCCAGGGCAAGCGCCAGATTGGAGAGCGGGCCGGTCGCTACGTAGACCAGATCGGGACCATAAGTGCGCGCGGCATCGATTAGATAATCGACTGCAGCGTTGCCATCGACCGACGTCGCCCCCACCGGCTCATAGGGCGACGCGGGCACGCTCGCGCCGCCGATGCCGTTCTTGCCGTGGATGAGTACGGTGGACGCCGGCGGCGTATAGGGCTCAGTCGCCTGCAGAGGACGGTCGGCACCCAGGTACACCGGCACCTCGGGACGGCCCAACAAGTCGAGCACCGCCAGGCAGTTGCGCGCCGACTGGTCGACGCGCACGTTGCCAAAACACGTGGTAATGCCCACGAGCTCAACCTCGGGGCTCGCGATGGCATAGGCAAGCGCCATCGCATCGTCCACACCCATATCCAGATCAAGGATCAGCTTCTTGGTTGCCATTGTTCTACTCCGCTTCTCCGTCTTGTACTAAACCGTCTAAATCAAACACGCGCTCAACTTCGGTGCGCGTGGGAATCGACTGCTGCGCGCCCAGGCGCGACACCGTCACCGCCGAGGCGCGAGCACCCGCGGCCATGCACTCAAAGAGCGGCAGGCCCTCCAGACGAGCCGCGGCAAGCGCACCGATAAACGTATCGCCCGCGGCCGTCGTATCGACCACCGCGCTCGAAAGCGCCGGCATGCGCAGCAACTCGCCGTCGTCGCCGAGCGTAACCGAGCCGGCGCCGCCCAGCGTGATGACCGCAGCTCCGGCACCTTTGGCGAGCAGGGCATTGAGCGCCGCGACGCAGCTCGCATCGTCTGCAGGCAAGATGCCCGTCAGTACCTGGCACTCAGTCTCGTTGGGACAGACCAGGTCGACTGCAGGCCAGACCTCCGCAGGCAACTCGCAGGCTGGCGCTGGATTAAAGACCGTATAAAACCCCAGCTCGTGAGCGCAAGCAAGCGCCTCGGCCGTCGCTGCAAGGTCACATTCGCCCTGGGCGATAAAGACGCTTCCGGCAGCCGGGGCAATCTCGCTGGCGTTGCCATCGAGCTCATCGGTCACCAGACGCCTCAGCGCGCGGGCAACGTCCTCGCCCGCAAGTGCATGGTTGGCGCCCGGCGATAGCACGATGCGGTTATCGCCCTCACAGCGAATGATGGTCGCCGTTCCCGTCTCCACGTCGTCGCGGCGCGCCACAAAGTCACAGTCCACGCCAGCATCTTGGAGCCCCGCCACAAGCGACGAGCCAAACGCGTCGCGGCCGACCGCGCCGATCATGTGCGTGCACGCGCCCATGCGCGCAGCTGCTACGGCCTGGTTGGCGCCTTTGCCGCCGGCGTTGGTGATAAACCCGCTGCCGCCGACGGTCTCGCCCGCACGCGGCATGCGCTCGCACGCCACCGAAAGGTCCATGTTCATGCTGCCGAACACCGCAACGATGCCGCAATCTGCCATGGAAACCTCCTCGTCCGCGGGCTCTGCACCCGCTGTCGGCCGTCAATCGTGCGCTCTCGCACCTCTATAACTTTAGTTCACTTTGATGTGGACGCGCGCTTGAGCTTACGCCAGCAGCAAGCATTCACAGGAGTAGGCGGCTACAATGAAAGCGTGCTGATTATTCTCGTCATTGGATGATGTTTTATGGAACAATTCCCGCGATCGAGCTCGCGCAGCTCACGCCATGCGAGCGATCAACAAGCGCCGCACGAACGTTCGCGCACTAACCGCCAAACCACCGAGCCGCGCCGCGCTGCAGGCTCCCGTCGCTCGCCCGCCAACAAGGGCGCCCGCACCGACAGCGCCGCAAAAGAACAGGCGCCTACGCGTCCCAAATCTCGCTACATCCCCGCCCTCGACGGCCTTCGCACGCTCGCCGTTGTCGCGGTGGTGCTCTATCACCTCAACCTCACGTGGGCTCAGGGCGGCCTGCTCGGCGTCACGATCTTCTTTGTGCTCTCGGGATACTTGATCACGCGCCTGCTCCTCAACGAAATCGCAAAGACCGGTCGTATCGATCTCAAGAGCTTCTGGATCCGCCGCATCCGTCGCCTGTTCCCCGCCGTGGTAACCGTCGTGGTGGTGACCTGCGCACTGTGCACTGTCTTTAACCATGTGATGCTCACCAAGATGCGCCCCGACATCCTGCCGTCGCTGCTGTTCTTTAATAACTGGTGGCAGATCATGCAGGACGTTTCGTACTTTAACGCCCTGGGCGACCCCTCGCCGCTCACGCACTTTTGGTCGCTTGCCATCGAGGAACAGTTCTATCTTATTTGGCCGCCGCTGCTGCTCGCCATGGTATCCATGCATGTGAGCAAGCCCAACACGCGCCGCGTGGTCCTGGGCCTCGCCGCCGTCTCCGCCGTCGCCATGATGGTGCTCTACAACCCCGCCACCGACCCCAGCCGCGTGTACTACGGCACCGACACCCGCGTGTTCTCGTTGCTGCTGGGCGCCTGGATGGCCTTTATCCCCGACCGCGACCTGGCGCCTGCGCGCCTTGTCCGCCATCTGGGGCTCGACCGACTGGCCGGCGCCGCCAAGCACGACAAGTCAAAGAGCGACACCGCCGAGGCCGCCACGACAAAGCCAAGTGAGCTCGCACGCTTTTGGTCCTCCCCCGCATCCATCGATTTGATGGGCGTCGTTGGCCTGGTCGGACTCGCCGCCATGGTCGCGCTCACCAACGGCTATACCGCGTTTCAGTATCGCGGAGGCACGCTGCTGTGCTCCATCCTCACACTGATGGTTATCGCGGCATGCGTGCAGCCCCAGGGCATGGTCGCACGGGCCTTGGCCGCCGAGCCGCTCGTATGGATCGGCAAGCGCTCCTACAGCATCTACCTGTGGCATTATCCGCTGCTGCTGCTTATGAACCCGGTCGCCAACATCAACGATACGCCCTGGTGGCACTACATTTTGCAGGTGTTGTTGGTGGTCGCCGTGGCCGAGTGCTCCTATCGCTTTATCGAAACGCCGTTTAGGAAGGGCGCTTTTGGGCGCACCGTTTCCGAGCTCCGCGACGGCACCACCACGCCCGCCGGCTGGATGCGCGCACATGTCCCCACCTGCGCCGTTTGCGCCGTCGTGCTTGTTGTGGCGCTGGGCGGCCTGGTCTTTGTGCCCGACACATCCGCGCTGAGCGGCGAGGGCGCCGAAATCCTAAACAAGGAGGCCAAAAATGCAAAGCCTCAAGATCAACAGGCGGCCGACGACTCCGACAAAGACGACGACGGCTTCCCCGACGGAGCCTACGACCTGCTAATGATTGGCGACTCCGTGTCCCTGCGCGCCGTCGATGCCTTTGACGGCGTGTTCCCGCACAGCCACATCGATGCCGAAAAGGGCCGCCAGTTTGATGCGGGCCGCGCGACATTTGAGGGCTATATCCAGCAGAACCTTGCCGGCAAGATCGTGGTCTTTGCCCTGGGCACCAACGGTTTGGTAACGGACGCCCAGGTCGACGCGATCATGGCCGACGCCGGTGATCAGCGTATTGTCGTGTTTGTAAACACGCGCAGCCCGCAGCCGTGGGTCGGGTCCACGAACCAAGCCATTGCCAACGCCGCCAAGCGCTATAAAAACGTGCGTGTTATCGACTGGTACGGATACAGCACAAATCGCAACGACCTGTTCGATGGCGATGGCACGCATCTTTCGACCGCCGGTGTGACCGAGTACCTTAAGCTCATCCACGATGCCGCCAAGAAGGACCTACCCGTGCACCCCGAGGACCACGTTAACGATCCGCAGCCGGCGGCTGTCAAATCCGCTGCCGAGGCACTCGTCAACGCCCTCGCCTACAAACCGCACAAGCTAGGCACCGACAAGTAACGCACCGCCAAATCTGCTTACAATCCGGCACTTGGGACCACTTCCGCGACTTACAAAGCCGCCTCTGGGCTGTTAATTCACCCCAGAGGCGGCTTTATAGCTGCACATCGGTATATAACTAGCACCCTATAGCAGACAAAAACAGGCCGCAGCCCATGGCGGCGGCCTGTTTAGAGTCCAAGAGAGGCGCTACGCGCTGTAACCCATCGCTTGCAGAACAAACATGACGACCGTCAGCACCGTAATAACGCCGATAGTCGCCCAAGTGAGCACATTCCACACACGGCCGTTGCGGTTGGCGCCCATAATGTGTCGATCGGCGGCAATAACCACCTGGAACACCAGAACCACGGGCAGCAACACGCCGTTGATGACCTGCGAGGTCATCATAATCTGGAACAGGTCGACGCCGGGCATGAGCACCAGCACGGCAGAAATGCCAATGATTGCCGTAATGATGCCGCGATAGACCGGGGCCTCGTCCCAGCTGCGATCGGCACCGCGTTCCCAGCCAAACGCCTCGCAGATAGCGCTGGACGTAACGCCCGGCAGCACACAGGCGGCCAAGAAGCTCGCCGCGACCAGGCCCGAGGCAAACAGCACCGTGGACCACTGGCCCGCAATGGGCTCCAGCGCGCGGGCAGCGTCTGCAGCATCGCTAATCTGAATGCCCGCGGGGAACAATACCGTACCGGTCGTGATGATAATAAAACCGGCAATGACATCGGCGGCAATCGAGCCGCTCACGGTATCGATGCGCTGCAACACGATATCGTCCTCGCCCGCATTCTTATCGACCACGTTGTTCTGTGCCAGGAAAATCATCCAGGGCGCGATGGTGGTACCGATCGTCGCGACCACAAGCGACACGTAGCTGGGGTCATTTTGAATGTTGGGTACAACCAGATCGACCGCCACCTCGCCCCAACTGGGACCAGCCATAATTGCAGCGACAATGTAGGTCACAAACACGCAGCTCACCAGCAACAGAATCTTCTCGATGCGCTGGAAGCTACCCGACATGGTAAGCATCCAAACCATCAGCGCCACAAGCGGCACCGAGATGCTCGCCGGCACGCCAAAGAGGGCAAGGCCGCTCGCGATACCCGCAAACTCCGAAATGGTCACGGCTGTGTTGGCAATCAGCAGCGCCGCCATGGCCAGCACGCTCTTGCGCACGCCAAAGCGCTCGCGAATGAGCGAGGCCAGGCCCTTGCCCGTCACGCAGCCGCAACGTGCCGCGGTCTCCTGCGTCACGATGAGCAGCACGGTCATGACGGGAAGCATCCAGAGCATCTTGTAGCCATAGCTGGCACCGGCGCTGGAATACGTGGCGATGCCGCCGGCGTCATTGCCCGAAAGCGCCGCCAGAAGGCCAGGACCCATGGCACCAAAGATGGCCGCGATGGTCAGCTTTTGCTTGGTGCCCTGCTTTTGCTTGCTATTTTGCACGCGACCACCTAACCCATGACCGACATGGTGTGCAGCACCGCAGCGGCACAGTACGCCACGCACGAGATCATGACGGCAATGACGTTCATGGCGGTACCCGACGTATTGAGGTCGTGCTCGTCGCGCCAGAACAGCACCATCAGGTAAATCACAGCGCTCATGTTGCCAATCAGGCAGACGGTGGCCGCGATGTTAAAGCAGCCGGTAAAGAGCTGCTCCTCAAGCATGGGCGCGTCGGGGAACGCCGTGGTGCGCACCAGCTGAGCGCACAGGTAGGTCACGAGCGACAGGATCAGGCCCATGCCCGTGCTCTGGAAGAAGAATCCCAGATACGGCTTGGGTTCATCGTCATGGCCGTCGTACTCCAGGAAGTAGTTCTTGACGAACGACACCATACGCGAGGCAGCCAGCAGCACGAGCGGCATGGCGCACATGGGGAACACCACCAGATGCGCGGAGCCCAGCGCCGTCCCCAGCACTGCCGCCATGATGCACGAGGCAATGCCCCACACGACAACCCAGTACTGGCGATGCACAAACCAGCTGAGCACATTCGTCGAGTCGTCGGACGCGCTATCGCCCGAGCCGACGCCTGCGATCTGCAGGTCCTCCTGGTGCTCCTCGGCGATAACGTCCATGGCGTCGTCGAAGGTCACAATGCCCAAGATGTGGCGGTTCTCATCGCAGACGGGGATGGCGACCAGGTCGTACTTGGTCATCTCGTCCGTTACGTCTTCCTGGTCCTCGTCGGGCGACACATAAACCAGGTCGCGGTAGGCCAGCTGGCCCAGCGTGGCGTCGCGGTCGGCCACGATCAGCGTGCGCAGCGAGAGCACGCCGGTCAGCATACCGCTCGGATCCTCGGTATAGACGTAGTAGACGCTTTCGAAATCCTCGTCGAGCTTGCGGATCGCCTCGATGGCGTCACCGACCGTCGCCGTGGCAGGCAGGGAGACAAACTCCGAGGTCATAATGCGGCCGGCAGTGTTTTCCTCATAGCCCAGCAGGTTACGAATCGCCTTCTCCTCCTGAACGCCCATCAGGCGCAGGAGCTTCTCGGCCTTCTCGTAATCGAGCTCGTCGATCAGGTCGGCGGCGTCGTCCGGGTCCATCATGGCCAGCATCGACGACGCATCCGTGTCGGACAGGCCCTCGAGCATCTCGGTCATGAGCTCGTCGTCATCGAACTCCGAGATGGCCTCGGCGGCCTGGGCGGTGTCGAGCTGCGCGAACACCTGCGCGCGCAGGCGAGGATCGAGCTGCTCGATAATGTCGGCAATGTCGGCAGGATGCAGCTCGCCGAGCGTCTTATGCGACACCGACAGCTGGATGTTCTTAGTCGAGCGATCGAGCAGGTCCATGTAGGACCAGGCGATGATGTCCTCGCCGAGCGGTTTGCCCAGGTGCTTCATAAAGCCCTCGACGACATGTTCAAGAGCGGGGCTGATTGCACGCAGCAGACCGCGGGCACCGACTTCGGCACCCAGCAGGCGCAGCTGATTTTCGCCCGACATGGAAAACTTGATGTCGTTTACGCGCACAACCTTCATGCCCTGCGTGTCGACGATTTGTTTGTTGAGCACGTCGCGCGCGAGCAAAAGTTCGGTCGGCTGCAGGTACGAAAAACGGATTTCGGTAGCCGACGTCTTAAGGTATACGCCCGTCTCGTCGATACGGTCGACCCATTTTCGCCAGCTGATCATAAACGGCGTCTTGCCGGGACCGCGGAACGCGAGCGACGTCACGTGCGGAAAAACTTCGCCGGTAGCAATGCCAAAATCGTTCACAACGCCGAGCTTTTCGCCATCGACGTCCAAGACCGGCAGCTTGAGCATCTCACTCAGATAATTCACTGGTGCTCCCCATCATTATTCCTTCGGACCGTGGCCATGCCGGCACGCCATCCGTGGACTTTTAGATATGTATACGCATGCGCGGGCGGCACACCGCTCGGCGCTCACACCCCGTGCATGCGCAAGAAGCACCTGCAAGGGGTCATCGACTGTATGGTCGAGGTTTGGATTTCACCTGCAACCTTTCTCTTGACCCTTGTTATCCGCAGTAACTATAGCATCAGCATCGCGCCGTGACGCCAAATTTATGCTCCAAACATCGCAGGCATACCAAACGCTGACGCATCCGTGACATAGTCGTTTAAAAACGTCCCCCGTGACTAGTCTGTGGTGTCGTTATCTTCGGCGAGCTGGGGAAACACGGCGTTCTTGGGCATGGAAGTCTTCGTTAGCGAGGTGAGTTTTTTGCTCAGCGACGTATCCGTCTTAACCAAATCGCTCAGCGTCACGATCTTGTAGCCCTTGGCGACAAGGCCATCGATGATCTGCGGCAGCGCTTCGAGCGTCTGTTCGGAGCACTCGTCGCTATCGGTGAACAAAACAATGTTGCCCGGAGTCACCGATTCGAGCACTGTCGAAACCTGTTCGTCGGCGCCGTTGAGCAGCCAGTCGCCCGAATCGATATTCCACGAGACCACGGCAGACACCAGGTCCATCGCATCGATCCAGTTTTGCTCGTCAAACGCGGCGTAGGGAGCACGCAGCAACATCGTCTCGACGCCGGTCGCCGACTTAATCGCCTCGGTGCCCTTCGTGATCTGCTTGCGCACCGCCTCGCGATCCTTGCCCTTGAGCGAATCATCGCTGTAGCTGTTGGAGCCGATCTCGCATCCGGCATCGACAATCGCTTTGGCAGTAGCGGGCGAGGCTTCCGCAGCATCGCCCGAAAGGAAGAACGTCGCCGTGACGCCCTTTTCCTTGAGCACCTGCAAGACCTGCTTGGTCGCGCCGCTCGGGCCCTCGTCAAATGTCAGGGCCACGTACTTTTCGTTGCCCTTGGGCGCTACGCTCGCGCACTCGACTACACAGTCGGTGGCGGGCACGACCTCGCCGCGGTCCTGCGTCTTGCCCGACTGCTCGCCGACCCATACCTCGGAGCGGCCCCGAACGCCCCAGGTTTTAACGTATTCGATAGCGCCCGTGCCCTCGACCTTCAACTTGGGCTCAATGGTCGTGACCTGGACCTCGTGCTTCTCGTACGTGTCGCGGCCGTCTTTGACCGTCACTTTCTCGCCGCCCGTTAGCTCGCGGCTATTCCACTTGCCCTGCTTCACCCGTTTGCCGTCCACCTTCACCGACAGCTTTTCGCCGCCACGGCGGGTAAGCACGCTATCGTCGACAGCCAACAAGTCGCCGGCATCGTAGGTGTCGGTCAGGCCTTGATCATCGATAAGGTTCTGCAACGTGGAGCCCACGCGCACCGAAGCCTGCTCCCCATTGAGCACAATGTCCACGCTGCGATTGACATAGCCCACGACGGCAGCGATAAACAGCACGAGCGCACAGCCGACAGCGATGAGCGCATAGGGCAGGCGGGACGGTCGGCGCGGTGAGCGCCCGTTGCCGATGCGCGCGCTGCGATCGCTAAACCCACGGCTATGGTTGAGGTACATCGCGCCGGGTTTACGGCGACGTCGACGCTGACCGCTGGGCAGCTGCCCCAGGTCGCGTCGCGCCGTCGGACGCGCACCCGAGCGCCCGTTTAAGTTAGATCCGTTTTGGCGCATGTGCCCTCCCCCATAAACACAGCGAGCCGGAGCAACATGTCTCCGGCTCGCCCCCCATCATTTGGTACGTCGCTATTTGCTAGCTTTTGACGAGCCCCCGCTCGCCTTTTGATATTCGTCCTTAAAGGCCTTGAACATACCGCGCGTCTTGCCGAGCTGCTTGCCCAGTGCGCGACTGCCCTTGTCCACGGCGGCCGATCCCTTGTCATCGAGCACCTTGGCGCCCTTCTTGACCTTATCACCCACCACGACACTGGCCTCGGCAGCCTTGGCGGCCGCGCCACCCGAATACCCGAGCGACTTGACCTCGTCCGAGACAATCATCGCGCCGTTCTCGTAGCCGAGCAGCATCGTCGGCGGCATCTGTGTGTCGCCCACCAGCACACTCGAGGCAGTGCCGGCGGTCACGTAGAACGTCTGCACGATACCCGAACGCGGCTTGAACTCAACGTCCGAGCAGTAGCCCACGACGTCGCCCGATTCCGTGCGCACGTCCATGCCAACCCAGATGATGCAATCGTCCAGGTTGATATCGAGGCGCTTGGCCGCGGCGGCATCGTAGGTGCCCTTGACATCGTCGACCGCGACAGCACCCTCATAGACGCCGATGGCATCGAGCGCCACAAATCGATCGGGGCGCTCGATCATGCCCGCGATATCGGACTGGCGAACCATAAAGCCCACCACGCGCGTACCGCCCGGGGTAAAGACCGGAAAGTGAATCTTGCCGAGCTTTTTGGGGCTGCGCGGCGTGCCGTCCTTTTTGGTGCGCTTGTCTTCGGCAGGCTTACGATAAACCTTGACGCCGACAAAATCCCCTGCGCGCATTATGCCTCGGTCGAGGGCTCCGTGGCCTCGGTGTCGGCCTCAGTGACGTTCTCGACCACGACGTCGGCAGCGGGCGTCACGTTGCCGCCCGAGATGGCGTCGTTGAGCTGCTCGCGAAGCTGGTCCATGCGCTCGCGGGCCAGGTCGACCTTGGCGCGCAGGTCATCGGTCTTGGCGTCGACCATCGGACCAAAGTCGTTGACCGCGGCACGAGCCTCCTCGGCACCGTGCTCGTAGGTGTCGCGCATGTTGTCCCAGGCATCGTTGGCGATATCGGCGGCCATGGCACGGGTCTCGGCACCCGAGCGCGGGGCCAGAGCAACGCCGATGATAGCGCCGGCGGCAGCGCCAAAGAGCGCACCGGAAACAAAGCTGAAAGTCTTTCCCATGATCATTCCTCTCCTGCGGGCACCTCGATGCCCACCGTTTGAATGCTGTCCATTATACCCGCAGCGCAACACTTGCCGTCGCGCTCATCTGCGTACGGTAAAAGCGCAGGTACATGATGGTGATAAGCGAGTGAGCCTACTCCTGCGGTATGGCAGGCATGGCCACCGTGGCGGCCGGGTCCTCGCCGGCGCCATCAACGAGCGGAAGCGCACCTTCCTGTGCGGGGCCTGTCGGAACCGTCGCCGCGCCACCGTAGACGGCAGCGGGGGCCTCGTGGCTCTCGGCGGTCGCGCCCTCGGTATCGATTGCCTCCTGCAGCTCATCGTCAAAGCTCGGGACACCCTGGGGCTCCGCGGGCTCGGACTCGACAGCTTCCTCAGCAGCTGCCTCGACGCCGGGTTCGGAATCGGCAGGAGCCTCGCCTTCGGCCACATCCTCGGCGTTTGCGGCGGCGATGGCCTCGTGCGGATCCTTGCCCTCGGCCTCGGCGCGCATACCCAGCACCAGGTTGCGCAGGCCCGCGACCGTGCCCTCCACGTCAGGGGCAGGCTGGTCGGCGTGCAGATAAGCCCAGTCCATCATAAAGGTCGCCGAAGACAGCGCGCCGATGGCCAGCGCGTCATCGGGGCATGAAAGCTCAACCTCAAAGACACGCTCATCGTGCTCGCTTACGCGGGTACGGCCGCACGAAATGCTGCCGGCGAGACCGGTCTCGTTCATGAGCTCCACTGTCACGTGCTCCAGCAGATGGCAAAGCTCGGTCTGGCCCATGCAGTCCTGGAATTCACGACCGGAATCGCCTAGGCACAGGTGCTTGGCAATCGCGGGCACCAGGTAATACACGCGCGCCGTGGCCTCGATGTCCTCCGAGGTCATGAGCGGCATGCCGGGGTTCACCAGCACATGCGCGCAGATCTTGTCCTCGCTGACGGTGACCTTAAGGATGTTGAACAGGCCTGCCATAACTCTCCCCTACTCTTCCTTGCCCTACTCGTCGCCGTCGTGCGGGCCCGCAGAGCCCGCGCCCGGCGTCGCCGGATTATCTGCCGAGGACTCGGAATCCTTCTTATCGGTTTCGGCCGGAGCGATCACGCGAATAAGCGAGATGCGCTGGCCACGCATCGACTGCACCTTGAACTTGTACCCTGCAACCTCAAACACCTCTCCGATGTCGGGCACCGAGTCGCAAAGTTCCAAAATCCAGCCGGCGATGGTCTCATAATCATCGCTTTCCTCGAGCGGCCAACCAAGCTCAATCGCATCATCGCACGAAAAACGCCCATCGACGAGCCACTCACGGCGCGAAAGACGCGTGAGGTACTTGTTGTCGGGGTCGAATTCGTCCTCGATCTCGCCCACGATCTCCTCGACGATGTCCTCGATGGTAATGATGCCAGCCGTGCCGCCGTACTCGTCCACGACCACCACGATCTGGTCGTGCGAAGTCTGCATCTCGGACAGCAGCGGCAGGATGTCCTTGGTGTCGGGCACAAAGGTGGCGTCGCGCAAATAACCGGCGATGGGCTGGTCGCCCTCGCCGTCGAGCGAGGGCTGAATCAGGTCCTTGATGTGCGCGATGCCCGCCACGTTGTCGGGATCTTCGTGATAGACGGGGATGCGGCTAAAGCCGGTCTGGCGCATAGTGGACAGCACGTCGGCGACCGTCTCGTCGTCCTCGCACATGGTGGTGTCCACGCGCGGCACCATGACCTCGCGGGCAACGGTATCGCCCAGGTCGAAGATCTCGTGGATCATACGCTTTTCCTCGTCGAGCAGGTCGTCCTGCTCCGAGACCATGTACTTAATCTCTTCCTCCGAGACGTTTTGGCGATCGTCGGCGCTCTTGATGCGCAGGATGCGGGCCAGACCATCGGAGCAAGCACCAGTCAGCCACACGAGCGGACGGGCGATCTTTTGGAAAAACGACAGCGGCCCCACGACCTGCTTGGACACGCCTTCGGCATTGGCCAGACCAATGCGCTTGGGCACAAGCTCGCCAATCACGATGGACACGAAGGCGACCGCAACGGTGATGATGACCGGCGCCAGTCCGCGCGCGATGGCAGAGAGCGGCGCGATGCCAAAGCTCATGAGCCACGTGGCGAGCGGGTCGGACAAGCTCGTCGAGGCGACGGCGGACGAGGCAAAGCCCACGAGCGTGATGGCGACCTGGATGGTGGCGAGCAGCTGGTCGGAGTCGGCAGCCAGCTTAACGGCGCGCTCGGCGCGTTTGTCGCCTTCCTCGGCCTCGTGCTCCAGCACGGCGCGCTTTGCCGTGGTGAGCGCCATCTCGGACATAGAGAAGTAGCCGTTGATGAGGGTCAAAACGAGGGTGGTGATAAGGGAGATGGTTATGTCCATCGGGAGTTTCTCGAACCTCCAAGATTCGGGACGTTAGGTAGTAAGCGTAGATAACGGATAGGGCAGTTGCGTCCGGCGGCCGCTTGGATGGGTCCGCAGGCACAGACGTGATCGCTAGATTACGAAGAGGATCACCGCCATGAACTGGAAGATACTGCCGGCGAGCACCCACAAGTGAAACACACTGTGCAGGTAGCGCACGTTTTTAGCGATGTAGAACGGCACGCCCACGGTGTAGCACACGCCGCCGACAGCGAGCAGGGCAAGTGCCACGGGGTTGAGCAGCGACACGAGCTCGGGCAGCTTAAAGACGACGAGCCAGCCCATCAGCAGGTAGACCAGGCCGCTTACCCAGTGCGGTTGACGCTCGCGCATAAAGCACTCGAGGGCGATGCCGATAATGGCGATGGCCCATACGGCAAAGAACAGCATAGGGCCGCCATCGTTTGCGAGCGTGATGAGGCAAAACGGCGTATAGCTGCCGGCTATGAGCAGGTAGATGCAGCTGTGGTCGATGATGCGAAACACGCGCTTGGCGCGTGCGGGCTGAATCGCGTGGTAGAGCGTAGAGGCTAGGTATTCGAGGATAATGCTGACGCCATAGACAATCGCCGCGGCCATGTGAGCCGGGCCTCCGCCGCGAAGAGCGGCAAATACGATCAGGAGCACCAGGCCCGCGATGCCCAGCAGGCAACCGACACCATGGGTGACGGAGTTCATGATCTCCTCACCCACCGTGTAGTGTGGAACGGCCGCGGTCTTGGGTCGCGGCTTAGAACTGTCGCTCGAATCGGACATGCCGGTTACATCCTCCAACGTAAAGAGTTCTCAACACTATATCAAAGCGTCTGGGTACGTGCGAAATTTGCACCATACGTGACCCCTTGTTTACCCATTCTTTTCTTGTTGACGCATCAACGGCGAACAATCATGGTTGATTACAGCGCTGGAGGACCGTTTTGGCTCCCGCCTTCGGAAGTATGCGGCAAAATCTGGAACTGCCGACCAGACCGCAGTTTTACCAACAATTTATCAGGGGTTTTGTTGCCAAAAAATGTCGTGTGCTCGGCGGTCTCGAAATTTGCCGCATACTTCCGGAAAGCCGCCCGTGAGCGCTGTGCTCGCGGGCGGCTTTTGCTCGAATTACGCCACAAAGGCGCTTATATTGTCCAATAGCTAGGCGCTATTTGACCTCGATAAGCTCGTACTTGCTCGTGCCCAGGCCGATCTTCTCGGCGTGCGCGATGCACGCGCGCCAGTCGGTGTCGGGATGCGTGATGCAGAAGGGGTCACGCGCCTGCTCGCCCTCCAGATGCTCGTGGTTATGCTCCATCTTGGCCGCGCTATCGGTGAGCTCGGTGTTGGGCAGCGGCTCGGACGCCATGACGGCATCGGCACAGGCCTGGTCGATGGCGACCGGGTCGAAGCTCGCGAACATGCCGATATCGTTGACGATAGGCGTATCGTTTTCGGGATGGCAATCACAGTTGGGGCTGATATCCATGGCAAGCGAGATGTGGAAGCTCGGGCGGCCGTCGACGACGGCCTTGGTGTACTCGGCGATCTTGCAGTTGAGCACGTCGGCCGCGGCGTCATAGACGGGCTTGATGGCGTCCTGGTTGCACACGCCGATGCAGCGTCCGCAGCCCACGCAGCGATCGTGGTCGATGGCAGCCACGTGCACCGTGCGAGTAGCGCCGCTGGCAAGCTCGCGCTCGCGGGTGTCGTCGAACGAGATAGCGTTGTGCGCGCAGATCTTTTCGCAGGCACGGCAGCCAATGCAGTGCTCGGTCGCGACGTTCGGCTTGCCGGCGGCATGCTGCTCCATCTTGCCCGCACGGCTACCGCCCCCCATGCCCAGGTTCTTCATGGCGCCGCCAAAACCGGACTGCTCATGGCCCTTAAAGTGGGTGAGGCTAATCACGATATCGGCATCCATGAGCGCCTGGCCGATCTTGGCCTCGCGCACGTACTCTCCGCCCTCGACCGGGACGAGCGTCTCGTCGGTACCCTTAAGGCCGTCGGCGATGATGATCTGGCAGCCCGTGGCATACGGGGTAAAGCCGTTCTGATAAGCGGTATCGATGTGCTCGAGCGCGTTTTTGCGGCTACCGACATAGAGCGTGTTGCAGTCGGTGAGGAAAGGCTTGCCTCCCAGCTCCTTCACGACATCCGCGACGGCGCGGGCGTAGTTGGGGCGCAAAAAGCTCAGGTTGCCCAGCTCGCCAAAGTGAATCTTGATAGCGACGAACTTGTTCTCAAAGTCGATCTGCTCAATACCGGCGCGGCGGATGAGGCGCTTGAGCTTGTCGAGCTGGCTCTCGCGAGCATGCGTACGCAAGTTGGTGAAGTACACCTTAGCGGGTGCTGTGGGTGAAGTTGCGGTCATATATATCCCCTCGGTCTATATGGCGTTACAGACATAGAGGATGGTACCCGTTAAAGCGGGGTCAAAGTCAAGTACGGCGCCTAGTCATTGGGGACAGACTTAAATGAGTGACTACTCATTGGGGACAGACTTAAATGACTGAAACCACTCATTGGGGACGGACTTAAATGAGTGCCTCGCCACCTGGCGGCTAGGGACGTTCCTTTCCTGCCGGCAGCTGGGGACAGCCCTTGCCAACCCTGCCGGCGAGCCGGCGAATCGGCAAAGACTGTCCCCGATGACTAGTCGTTTAAGTCTGTCCCCAATGACCACCCTTGGTCGTTTAAGTCTGTCCCCAATGAGCACCCAATGACTAGGTGGCTAGGCGTGGGATTTGGCGTGAGTGAGGGCTAGGCCTACGGCGGCGATGGCCATGGCAAAGAGCACCGTGACGCCCAGATCGCAGACGATGTCGCCCAGCACGGTGGACGTCAGGTCCGACGAGAGCGCCTTGCCGATTGCGTCGTTCACCCAATACGTCGGCACAAAGTGCGCCACCGTCTGAACGGCCGGGCCCATCAGCGACAGCGGCATCCAGGCGCCGCCCAAAAACGTCATGAGCATGCCAAGCAGGTTGCCCACACCGTTGAGCAGCTCCTCGCGCGCGCCCAGGCTCGACAACGCAAAGCCAACGGCCAGCGGCGTGCACGCCAGGGCAAACGTTGCCGCCAGTGCCAGGCATACACGACCCACGCCGACCTCGGCGACCGCGCCGGCAAAGCCCACGACGCCCATCATGCTCGACACAAACCAGATGCAGACGGCGAGCACGGCGGCGGCCGCAAACACGGCAAGCGAGCGCTGACGCTCGGAGACCGGACTGGCCTCCGAGCGGCGCACGCGCTCGGGCTCGTTCATGCCCGAGAACACCAGCCCCACCGATACGATGACCGACGAGATAATCGCGTACGTGCCAAAGTTGAAGTACGACTCAAGCGTGGAGGCGGCTGTCGAGTCGACCTTGACCTGCTCAATCTCGACCTCCGCGCGCTTGACGGCGGCATGCTCGGCGGCCTTGGCGACGTCACCGTCGGAGGCAGTAGGATCAAGTGCGGCCGCAGCGCCCGCGAGCGAGATCCAGCGCGAGGCCTCGGCAGACGAAAGCGCCGCCGCCATGGTGCCGGCACCGTAGGTCACATCGAGCTTGGGCAGGGACTCCCCCGCACGGGCGGCTGCAACGAGGTCGCCCTCAAACCCCTCCGGGATAAAGAACACGCAATCGGCGCTGCCCTTGGCGCTGTTGCTCTTGGAGAGCGCGTCCGCAAGGTCGTAGGTGTCCTCGCCGATACCCGTGACCAGATCAAAGCGCGAGCCCAGGTGCTTGGTAAGCGCACGCGAAAGGTCGCTGTCGTCGCGGTCGACCACGATCACGTTGGTGTCGTAGGGCTCGTACTCGGTGAGCTGCGACGAGTTCCAGCTCACCGATGCCGCGATGAATACGCCCATGAGCGAGATGAACACCGTATAGATGAGCAGGTAGAACGGGTGCGCCAGTGCCATGCGAAGCGCGGTCTTAAAGGTGCTCATAGCGGCTCCTTCCAAAGATCAGCGTGGCGGCGGCAACGAACAGCAACGCCATAAGGGCCAGCGCGCCAGCGCGAACGGCAAAGGGACCCAGGTCCTCAAAGAAATACAAGCGGTTGAACATGTCGCAGATGAGCTTGACGGGATTGAGCCAACTCTCGGCCGGGCAGGCGCGGGCGACGTCGTCGGCAAGCGCCATCGCCGGCTCGCCATAAAGCCCGGCGAACAGGGCACACGTGGTGGCAAAGCCTGTGAGGATGCCCGACTTGGACGCCTTGCCGCCCTTAACGGGAAGCGTGCCCACAAAAAGGCCCAGACCCGTGGCGGCAAGCGCGGACACGGCGCCGCCCACCAGGCAGAGCCCCTCGCGCCCGCCAAAGTCGACCCCCACGACCAGGCGCACGTAGCCGATCGCGATCGTCATCGAGACAAAGGAAACCAACCACGCGCCCACAAAGATGCCGGCCAGCGACGCCGTCTTGGAAAGGCCACCCACGCAGCGACGCGCACCAAGGCCAGACAGATTGGGCTGCAGGTCGACGACGCTCAAGGCGGCAAACTCGGCAGACATCATCGCGACCAGGCCAAAGAGCGCGTAGTAGTAGATGACCGTGCCATCGGGCGTGGCACGCGTCAGGCTCACACGGCGAGTGCCGCCTTCGAGCGACAGGGCGCGCGCAACCGCCTCCGGGTCGGCGAGCGCCGCCGGGTTGTCCTGGGCAATCTGGCGCATGAGCTCGGCATTTTGCGTATACGAGCTTGCCACCGTCTCCAGGATGCTGCGGTCGGTGAGCACCGACGTCGCACGCGAGCTGTCGTAACTCGATAGCAACGTGAGTTTGGGCGTGCCCGCGTCGTCGACCGCATAGATGCCCGCGACCTCGCCGGCCTTAAGAGCACGGTTCGCATCGACTGCATCGTCGCACTCGTGGATCTCGAGCAGTTGGTCGTCGCCTTCCTTGGCAAGCGACGTCGCCACGTCCTTAAAGGTCGAGGCGCCCCAGGCCTCATCCGCCACGACGGCCACCGGCACCGGGTCGACCGTGCCGTCGGAGCTCAGATTCGCAAACATAAACATGAACATCGTGGAAAGCGCGACGGGAAAGATCGCGCCCCAAACCCACGTGCTCGGCCGACGCAGCAGCGTCTTGACCGTAATGATAATGGTGTTGAACATGGCCGCCCCCCTAGTCGCGCAGCTCGCGGCCGGTGATCTCGAGGAACACGTCGTTGAGGGTCGGCGGCTCGCTCCACACGCGGCCGAGCGCCACATCGGCAGTGCGCAGCGTGTCGAGGATGTCAACCAGGTTGTGCGGGCTCGCTTCGCAGGTGCAGATGAGCTCGCCGCCGGAAAGCTCAACCGAAAGCACGTGCTCGAGGGCGCGCAGTCGCTCGACCGTGGCGAGCTCGACGGCGCCGACCTCGACGGTCACGCGCTCGCCCATCTGAATCATGCGCTTGAGCTCGTCGTTGGTGCCCTGCGCCAGTACGCGCCCGCCGTCCATGATCATGATGCGGCTGCAGATCTGTTCGACTTCCTCCATGTAATGGCTGGTATACACCACCGTGGCGCCTTCGTCGCGCAGGCGGCAGATGCCCTCCAGAATGGCATTGCGGCTCTGCGGGTCGACGGCCACCGTGGGTTCGTCGAAGAAGATGAGCTCGGGCTTGTGCGCGATGCCGCAAGCGATGTTGAGGCGACGCGCCAGGCCGCCCGAGAGCTTGCCGGGGCGAAACTTGGCAAAGTCGCCCAGCCCGACAAAGTCGATGGCCTCGTCGACCAGCTCGCGACGGCGCTTGCGGTCGTTGACGTAGAGGCTGCAGAAATAGTCGATGTTCTCGCGGACGGTAAGCTCGTCGAACACCGCCACCTGCTGCGGCACCACGCCGATGCGGCGCTTGAGGTCGTAACGCGTGGGCGTCATGGGCTCGCCGAACAACTCGATGGTGCCTTTATCGTAGGCGAGCAGCTGCAGAATGCAGTTGATGGACGTGGTCTTGCCCGAGCCGTTGGGGCCCAGCAGGCCAAAGATCTCGCCGGGGGCGATGCTCAGGTTAAAGTGGTCGAGCGCGATAAGATCGTCGTAGCGCTTGACGAGGTTTTCGACGTGGACGATGTCTGTCATGAGGTGGCCCTTCCGTTGATTGCGGCCCGGTACGATTGCATCATCGCAGGTGCGGGCGGCGCGCACCAGTGAGCTTTGTCACGAGTGCGGCGGGGGCGGGCGGGAGGAATGTCACGGTTGCGGCGCCTGAGCAATCGTCGCGCGCACCATCGCGTACAATACCCGTATGAACAGGCTATTCGACAAATCGATCGTGCTGGCGTGCTGCATTGCGGCCGCAATGGGCCTTGCCGTGGACGCTTGCTTGGTCGCGGCGTTTTGTCTTGGCGTCGCAGTCGCCTCGCTTACGGAAATTGCACAAGGCGAACGTGCCCGCCGCGCCGGTGAGGCCGCGAGCTACGCTTACATTATGGTGGCCGTCTTTGTGCCGTCGTTTGTGCCGTTTGCGCCCCTCGCCCTCTATGACATCGCGCGACGCGTGCGCCGTGAACACGTTTGGGTCGCGCTGGGCGCCGGCGCCATCTTTGTCTGCGCACTCGTCGCATATGCCCACGCCGGCGCGCTTCCCACCCGTGCGCTGCTGTTGACCGCCATCCTTTCAGTCGCCGCCACCTTGCTGTCTCTGCGCACCGCTCAGCTGGAGCGCGAGCAGGAGCGCATGCGTCGCACCCGCGACGAGCTGCAGGAGCGAGCCCTCGCGCTCGAGGCGCGCAACCGCGACCTTGCCGACCGCCAGGACTACGAGGTCGAGCTCGCAACGCTCGCCGAGCGCGCCCGCATCGCACGCGAGATCCACGATAACGTGGGGCACCAGCTCACGCGCGCCTCGCTGCAAACCGAGGCCCTACGCGTGGTCCACGCCAACGAGCCCGGCGTCGCCGCCGACTTCGCTGACGTCAAGCGCACCGTGGACGAAGCGCTTCAGCTCGTGCGCTCGAGCGTCCACGCGCTCAACGACAACGCGGCGAATCTCTCCGTACAGCTCGAGCGCATCGTGGAGGGCGCGCGCTCAGATGGCGGGCCGCAGATTGAACTTGAGGTTTTGGCCGAGCATGCGCCCGCAAATGTCGCCAACTGCTTTGCGGCGGTCCTGCGCGAGGCGCTTTCCAACGCCATACGCCATGCTTGCGCCCATGCTGTCACCGTACGATGCATGGAGCATCCGTCGTTTTACCAGCTCATCGTTACCGACGATGGCGCAGGCGGGGCTCAAGCAAGCGGCCGCAACGTCACAGGAGGCATGGGGCTCGGCTCCATGCGCGAGCGCGTCGAGGCGCTTGGCGGCACCTTCACCGCCGGCCCGCGCGCCGGCGCCGGCGGCTGGCGTGTGTTTGCCACCGTTCCCAAACAGCAAGGAGATGAGGGTCGATGAGGCTCATCGTTGTCGACGACGACCGCTTGGTGGTCGATTCGCTCAAGATAATCCTGGGCGCCCAGCCGCAGATCGAGGTGGTGGGTACCGGCGCCGACGGCAACGACGCAGTGGCTCTTTATGCCGAACACGCACCCGATATCGCGCTGCTCGACATTCAGATGCCGGGGCGCGACGGGCTTTCGGCGGCCCGCGAGATCCTTGAGCGCGACCCTGCGGCGCGCGTGGTGTTTCTGACGACATTCTCGGATGACGAGTACATTGTGTCGGCGCTCAAACTGGGTGCCCGCGGCTACCTGATCAAAACCGATGTCGCTGCCATTCCGCCGGCGTTGGCCCAGGTCATGGACGGCAAACGCGTGCTCGAGGGTAAGGCGATCGAGGATATCAACTTTGATGGGGCGGGCGTCGAGGTGGGCACGACCCGCCGGCCCGCGGCCTTCGTCAGCCTGACCGACCGCGAGTTCGAGGTCGCCGAGCTCATTGCCCGCGGCCTCGATAACAAGGAGATTGCCGCCACCGCCTATATGGGCGAAGGCACCGTGCGAAACCACATCAGCTCAATCCTGGCCAAGACGATATGAGAAAGCCATTTGGGTCGCCTCCCCCGCGGCGCAGCTTCTTTTCGCGGGCTCGGGATGCCACAATGGGCTTTGAGTATCG
>NZ_JBQHWK010000014.1:0-59481 GCF_052064015.1 Collinsella sp. HCP3S3_D1 | reverse complement strand
CGGGGGTATCCGGTATTACCCGTCCTTTCGGGCGGCTATCCCGGGGGAGGGGGCAGGTTCTCCACGTGTTACTCAGCCGTTCGCCACTCGCTTCCACCCGGAGGTGGGTGCCGTTCGACTTGCATGTGTTAGGCGCGCCGCCAGCGTTCATCCTGAGCCAGGATCGAACTCTCCGTCCAAATATGTTTGGGCCTCGAGCCCGTCCGGTCCTCTCAGTCATCGCTGATCGGTTCCGTTCGATTCATATGGTTCTGTTTGATAGGAAAAGGAATTTCTCGGGGCCGCCTCTCGGCGGCCTTGCGAAAAACGAATCCAAGTCAGACCATTTCAAATGGTTCGATGTCTGCCCGGATGCGACACATCTGGTGTGTCCATCCTCGCAGTATCCGGTTCTCAAGGTGCACGCCCCGCGGCTCATCCGGTCCGACCGGGCCGCGCGGCAAGGAGATATATTGCCAGACCGGAGGGGCCCGCGGGGCGGGAATCTGGTTGCACACAGCTCCTACATATTTATACCCGCAGCTGACACTTGCCAGTCGTTACCTACCACTCGCCGAGCATATCTTTATATTGATCAGCCCCATGGCTAGAGCTGATATGCGCCCCGAGCCAAAGCGCAGCCGGCATCAAGCAACTCGTCGCGCTCCTCCACCGAAAAGCCCTCGGCGTACACTCGCACCACCGGCTCAGTGCCACTCGGGCGAACCAACAGCCAGGTATCATCCTCAAATGCCAAACGCAAGCCGTCCATGTGACTTACGCTCTGCGGCGCCTTGCCGCAAATCGACTTGGGATTCACACCGGGAAGCAGCGTGCGCAGCGACTCGGCATCTTCTGCCTCAAGTCGTAAATCTCGACGGCCATAACTTGTTTTTCCAAAACTCGCCTCGAGCTGATCGACCAGCACGCCCAGCGAAGCCCCCGTCTTTGCCATGAGCTCACACAGGAGTAGGCAAGCGAGAATGCCGTCACGCTCGGGCATATGCGCGGCAATGCCGATGCCACCGGCCTCCTCACCGCCCATAAGCACCCCGTCTTTTTTCATCTCGGCGGCTATATATTTGAAGCCAACCGGTTTTACGGTCACGCGGCAACCGAGTGCCTCGGCAACACGACGTACAAGCGTCGAGCACGATAGATTGACGACGACTCGCCCCTTCAAATTGCGAAACTGAACCAATTCGCCCATTACGAGCGCCATGATCTGATGCGGATGTATATATCTACCGCGCTCGTCGACCGCGCCAATACGGTCAGCATCGCCATCGGTCACCAGGCCGGCACACGCGCCGTCTTCGATAACTGCACGCTCGCAGGCATCCACCCACGGCTCTACGGGATCGGGACAGATATCCCTCCAATCCGATGCTTGCCCCGCATGAATCTCATGGACCTCAACACCCAGCTCGCGCAGCAAATCGGCAAGATAACCTTGAGCCGCTCCCCCCATGGGGTCGACCACCACGCGCAGACGAGCGGCACGAATGGCATCGGCATCGACAAACGATGCTACCGCTCGCATATAGTCGGGAATGATATCCGCCGTGCGATACTGCTCCTCGAGCCCCAGAGGTTCGGCGGCCATCGTTGCCTCGAGTTCTTCGATGACGTCCTGGTTTGCCGTGGAACCATCGCCCATGCGCAGTTTGAGACAGAGATAGCCCTGCGGATGATGTGAACCGGTCACCATGAGCGCCCCGCACGCCTCGCCATCGTATGCGGCAGCCCACGTGATGGCAGGCGTGGGTACAAAACGGGCCGCGAGCACGGCATCAAGGCCATGGGCCGCAAGCACGCCAGCTGCAAGTTCTGCAAACTCGCGCGCCCGGGGACGGGTGTCATACCCGATATATACCGTCTTGCCGGGATATGTCTTTTGCCAGAGCTCGCCAGCGGCATCAGCGATACGGGCAACATTGTCAGCGTTAAAATCCTCGCCGACGCGAGCGCGCCAGCCATCAGTTCCAAAATGAATTATCGCGCACACACGCAGACACCTCGCAGTGTTTGGATCATGGTACGCAGGTGGTATACCCGCAACGAGCGCCCGGCAAGCCGCCGGCGCACGCATTCACCGTTTAGGCAAAAGCCGTCGAGGGCGCATATAGACAAAAAAACCGCCCCGGTTGGGGCGGTAATTCGAATGTGCTTTTCTTAGGACTCTATATATCGAGCGCGTCTGCCATAGCAGCCGTCGTGATCGCCGTGGTTCCGCAACAGCCACCAACCATTGCGGCGCCAGCCCGCTTCCACTCGACGCATGCGCGCGCGAAAGCTTCGGGGTCCTCGTGCCACACGGGCCCATCTTGCGTTTGGACCGGATTTCCCGCATTGGGACGTACAGTAACGGGCGTCGTGGCTATCTTGACCATTCTTGGTACCGCAGCGGTAGCCGCTGTCAGGGTGCAGCAATTGACCCCAACCGAGCTCGCACCGTGCTTCTCGGCATACAAGATGGCACCTTCGATGTTTAGGCCATCACCCAGCAGGTCGCCCTTGTCATCAATAGCAAAGCTCACCAGAACGGGCATGCCATCAGCGGCATCATGGACACCGGCGAGCACGGGCTGCAGATTGCGGATAGACGTGATCGTCTCGACCAGAATCCCGTCGACGCCGGCGTTGAGCAGGGCGGACGCCTGCTCGCGAGCATTTGCGCGAATCTCTCGATACTCGGAAGAATCCTCGACAAACCACTCAATCGCAATAGGCCCCATGGACCCCAGCAATAGCTGGGGATTTGCCTGGCGGGCATCGTCGACCGCCCCGCGATTGACCTCTGCCATAGATGGAGCGATTTCATCGCGATCGAGCGCAAAACCCGATGCCTGGAACGTATTGGTAATAAGCACCTGTGCACCAGCGGCGGCATACAGTCGGTGGATGCGAGAAACCGTCTGTGGTTCGGCGAGGTTCCAAAATGCCGGCGGAATATCGGCGGCACCGTATTCACTCAGCAGCACGCTGCCCATCGGACCCTGTGCCAGCAGCGTCTCGCTGGCAAGTCGGCGCATAAGCTCCTCGCCGCCGAAGCGATTGTAATAACTCGTATCCATATATATGTTTCGCTATTCCTCGATGCTGATTCCCTGCTTTTCGAGATAGGCGAGCCAACGGACCATTGTGTCCTCGGAAAGCGCGTGCTCCATCATGCAGGCCTCGGCATCGGCGCGCTCAAAGTCGGCGCCGAGCTCCTGGACCAAAAATGTGCGAATCAGGCGATGGCGATACCAGATAGCCAAACCGACCTCGCGCCCACGGTTGGTCAGGATAACCTTGCCGTAGTGAGACTGCTCGACAAGTTCGGATGCCTTGAGAGCCGAAACCGCCTTGTTGACCGATGCCTTCGAAACGCCAAGGCGCTGTGCGATATCGACCGACCGCACGCCATTAGTCTCCCCATCCTCGCTTTCGATGCGAACCATGCACTCCAAGTAGTCTTCGTTCGCCACCGTTAGATGTAGCTCGCGCGAGCTATTTGTCGTATCCATGAACATCCGTCCCTTCTGCATTCAATGGCTGATTCTACCCCATCCAAGCGTCGCGGTATGCCGCGGCATACCGTGCTAGAGTTCTTGTTGCATACGACAACCAAGATTGGAGCGGTCTCTATGGAAAACACCACCACGAACCCCGACGTACTCGAGCGTTTTTTGCGCTACGTCCAGATCAACACACAGTCCGAGGATGCCAACTGTGACCAGGTTCCGTCGAGCACCGTCCAGTTTGATCTTGCCAATGTGCTTGCCGAGGAATTGCGCGAGCTTGGTGCAACCGATGCCCATGTAACCGAAAACGCCTATGTCTGCGCTCACATTCCCGCGAGCGCCGGCTCCGAGAATAAGCCCGCCCTGGGCCTGATCGCGCACCTCGACACCACCGAGGTCGCACCGGGCGCCGGCGTAGCGCCGCACATTGTGCACTACGAGGGCGGCGACCTGGTTTGCGGCATCGTCGACGGCAAGCCCGTATCCATGAGCACCGCCAAGCTCCCCGCCCTCAACAACCTTTTGGGCGAGGACCTGGTTTGCACCGACGGCACCACGCTGCTGGGCGCCGACGATAAGGCCGGTGTCGCCGAGATTATGGCGCTCGTCGCACGCATTGCACAGGACCCCAGCCTGCCCCACCCCACGCTTGGTATTTGTTTCTGCCCGGACGAGGAAATCGGCCACGGTGCCGAGCTGTTGGATATCGAGGACTTTGGCTGTAAGTATGCCTACACAGTCGACGGCGGTCCGGTTGGCGAGCTTGAGTGGGAGTGCTTCAACGCCGCCGAGGCTACCGTTAGCTTTGAGGGCCAGTCCATTCACCCCGGCGACGCCAAGGGCCGCATGGTTAACGCGGGCAATCTGTTCTGCGACTTCAATGCCCTGCTTCCCTACGTGCAGCGTCCGGAATACACCGAGGGCTACGAGGGCTTCTATCACCTCGAGGGCGTTTCTGCCACAGTCGACCATGCCACGGCGCGCTATATCGTCCGTGATCACGATGCCGCCAAGTTCCAGCAGAAGCTCGATCTGATGGATGCTGCCGCCGCGCTGCTCAACCAGCGTCTGGGCGAGGAGCGCGTAACGGTCGAGATCAAGCACCAGTACCGTAACATGGCCGAGATTGTCCGCGACTACCCAGAGCTGATCGAAGTCGCCAAGGAATCCTTCCTTGCCTGCGATGTTGAGCCCCAGGTGCTGCCGATTCGCGGCGGCACCGACGGCGCACAGCTGTCGTTCCGCGGCCTGCCCTGTCCCAACCTTTCGACGGGCGGCTACTGCTACCACGGCGTCAACGAGTTTGTCCCGGTCAGCTCGCTCGTTAAGATGACCGACGTCTTGCAGGAACTCGTCGCCCGCTTCGCATAAGGAACTCGAATAATCTAGGTAAGCAAAATCGCCCCGTCCTCAAAACCGAGAACGGGGCGATTTTTTGGTGCAAGGGGAGTAGTCGGCATCGCTGGTTGAATCAACGTCAGCGAGCGACGTCCAGAACGAACAAGTTGGCATGAAAAAGGCAGGACATTGATTCTGGTCATGCCCTGCCTTTTGAATGACAAATAGTCGCTCTGGGCGGCGCGCAGCGTCAAGCCGTTGCGCGGGGGCGGCCCCCCCCCCCCCCCCAACCCTAGTAGTTGGCTTCGTAACCGTTGCCGTCGCCAGTGGGCTCCTCGTAATAATATGAGCTGTAATCCGAATCGTCCGAATAGCTCGAATCGTCCGAGCTTTCCAACGAACCGGCCGTACCGTAGGCGTAATCGTCAGAAGTATGGTTGCTCAAATCACCGATTGTAGAGCTGGTTCCGTCGGATAGGCCCATGGTGTTTGGTCCCTTAGGATCCTTGCCGGCATCGACGCGCGCCATCATCTCCTTAAGCTCGTCCTCGTAGACAAAGACATAGCTCTGGCCGTCGATCATGGTGGTTTCATCTGCGTAGGAGGGCAGATTCGCCGAATAGATGCCATCGACATCCATGCCGCGCATAGCATTGACCGTAGACACGATGTCCTGAACGCTCATATCGGTCACAAGCATATCGGACAGCGAATTAACCAGGTCGAAGACCTTCGTAGCATCAAAGTTGTTGAGAATCTGGTTGGCAAGGGCACCAAGCACCTGGCGTTGGTGACGCATGCGCGTATAGTCGCCGTCGGCATAGGTATAGCGGCAACGGGCATAGGTGAGCGCGGTAGCACCGTCCATGTGCTGCTGGCCTGCCGTAATCTTAATGTCCAGATGCTCGGGGTCATCGACATCATCGGTGGCGTTGATGTCGATACCGCCCACAGAGTCAATCAATGATTGCATACCGTCAAAGCTAACCTCGGCATAGTGGGAAATCTGCACGCCGCACAGCTCATTGACCGCTTGAACCATGGCCTCGGCACCGCCATAGGTATGGCAGGCGTTGACCTTCATGGTTTCGCCGTTATAGACAACCTTGGTATCACGTGGAATGGATATAAGCGTAGCCTGCTTTTGCGTAGGGTCGATGCGCGCCAAGATAATTGAATCGGCGCGATACGTGTCCTCGCCCGGACGACCATCGGTACCCAAAAGAAGCACGTAGAACGGATCCTTGGCCTCATTGGTATCCACCAAGATATGGCGCAGATTGTCGGTAATGACATTGGAATCGCCAAGCTTGCCCATAATGTTGGCGAACCACAGCCCGGCGGCAGTCGTAGCGCTCAGCAGCACGCCAAGCACGGCGATAAGCGCAACGCGACGGATTGTCTGGCCGCGGCGGCGCTGACGAGCGCGCTCGGAGTAGCGTGCAACATTATCGCGACTGTAGATCTTGGCCTGTGCGCCGGTTGAAGGTCTTCGAGTATCCGCTAAGGGCTTCTTATTATTAAACATAGGCAACCTGCATTAGTAGATGACGGGATCGGGAACAGTGGCGTGCTCGACGTTTGCACCAAGTGCCTGCAGTTTTTCGACAAACTGCTCATAGCCACGTTTGATGTGATGAATGGCCGAGACCTCGGTAACGCCGTCGGCGATAAGGCCAGCAACGACGAGCGCGGCGCCGCCGCGCAGATCAGGCGAGGTAACCTGTGCACCCGAGAACCCCTTGACGCCATGAATCATGGCGTGATGGCTTTCGATGCGGATATCTGCGCCCATACGGACCAGCTCCGACGCGAACATGAAGCGGTTCTCGAAGATATTCTCGGTAATCACAGAGCTGCCATCAGCGAGAGCGGAAAGCACCATGATCTGCGCCTGCATGTCCGTCGGGAAGCCCGGGAACGGAAGTGTCTGAATATCGACCGGCCTGATGTGCTCGACACGACTCACGTGAACGCCATTCTCGATTCGCTCACACTCGATACCCATGAGCTCCATCTTCTTGAGCACCATGCCCAAGTGAATGGGGCAAAAGCCCGTAACGTCGACACCGCGGTCATCGGCCATCAGGGCACCGGCAACGATAAAGGTGCCGGCCTCGATGCGGTCGCCCACCACGCGATGGGTAACGGGATGCAGCTCGTCCACACCTTCGATGGTCACGACGGGCGTGCCGGCGCCAACAATCTTGGCGCCCATCTCGTTGAGCATATTGGCAAGGTCGACGATCTCGGGCTCGCGAGCCGCATTATCGATAACCGTAGTGCCTTGCGCGCGCACGGCCGCCATGATGAGGTTCTCGGTAGCGCCGACGCTGGCAAACTCAAGCGTAACCGTGGTACCGCGCAACCCCTGAGGAGCGTTGGCATTGATGTAACCGTGTGCAGTGTCGAATTCTACGCCCAGCGCCTCAAGACCCAAGATGTGCATGTCGATCTTACGGGCACCCAGATTGCAGCCACCCGGCATGGCAATCTTGGCACGATGGAAACGGCCCAGCAGGGGACCCATCACGGCCGTGGAGGCGCGCATCTTGGCGACAAGCTCGTAGGGAGCCTCCCAGGAATCAACCTGAGAGGTATCAATCTCGAGCGTATGCTCATCGAGAACGTCAATCTTGGCGCCCATACCCTTGAGCACCTTGCCCATAACATGGACATCCGAGATATCGGGCACGTTCTGCAGCGTCGTCTTCCCCGGTGCCAGAAGCGTTGCCGCCATGAGTTTGAGTGCAGAGTTCTTTGCACCCGAAACGGGCACGGAGCCTCCGATGGTGTGGCCACCTTCAACACGGATAATATCCAAGGTCTACCCTTTCAAAAAGCATGCCCGGGATGGCTGGGCCATCCCGGGCATGATGTGTTCGCAAATGGTCGAACGCCAAATCGTTTGACTATTGGGCAAGCATGAGCTTACACCATGCGATTTCATTATAGAGGTAGGCGCGGCGTGCATCATCCTCCGACAAATTACCCAGCTTCTCTTCAAAACCTTGAATATCAGCTTTAAGCTTGTCGGCATCGACGGTCGCCAAATCGCAAGCGCGCTCGGCGAGGACAATCACGACATCGTCCGCAACCTGGGCATAGCCGCCGGCCACGGCAAACGTGTGGTCGACGGTGCCCATTTGCTTATCACAAACGCGAACGTAGCCGCGATCGATCGTGCAGATCTCGCTAGCGTGACGCGGAAGAATGCCGAACTCGCCGTCCGTGGAAGGCAGGGCGACAAATGCCGCCTCGCCTTCATAGGCGCAGCTCTCCGGACACACGATGCGGATTTGCATAGCCACTACTTCTCCTCCATCTTGGCGGCGCGCTCGCGCACGTCGTCAATCGTGGACGCATAACGGAACGCCTGCTCGGGCAGGTCGTCGCACTCGCCGTCGACAATGGCGGCAAACGAGCGGACCGTGTCCTCGACACGGATGTAGACACCGGGGTTGCCGGTGAACTGCTCGGCGACGTGGAAGGACTGAGACAGGAACTGCTGGAGCTTACGGGCACGGTTGACCGTAAGGCGCTGCTCCTCGGAAAGCTCGTCCATACCCAGAATGGCGATGATGTCCTGCAGGTCGGAGTACTCCTGGAGCAGCTCTTGGACTGCGACGGCCACACGATAGTGCTCCTCGCCGACAATCGAGGGATCCAAGGCATCGGAAGAGGAAGCCAAGGGGTCGATTGCGGGATACAGACCGAGCTCGGCGATGGAACGCGAAAGAACGGTCGTGGCGTCGAGGTGTGTAAACGTCGTGGCGGGAGCCGGGTCGGTCAGGTCGTCTGCAGGGACGTAGACAGCCTGAACGGAGGTGATGGAACCCGTCTTGGTCGAGGTAATGCGCTCCTGGAGGTCGCCCATCTCGGTAGCCAGCGTGGGCTGGTAGCCAACAGCGGACGGCATACGGCCCAGAAGGGCGGAAACCTCGGAACCGGCCTGGGAGAAGCGGAAAATGTTATCGATGAACAGCAGGACGTCCTGGCCACGATCGCGGAAGTACTCAGCGGTGGTGAGGCCGGCCAGACCGATGCGCAGACGCGCTCCAGGCGGCTCGTTCATCTGACCGTAGACCAAGCAGGTCTTGTCGATAACGCCAGACTCGCTCATCTCGAGGAACAGGTCGGTACCCTCACGGGTACGCTCGCCAACGCCGGTGAACACCGAGGTGCCGCCATGCTCCTGGGCGAGGTTGTTGATGAGCTCCTGAATCAGAACGGTCTTGCCGACGCCGGCGCCGCCAAACAGACCCGTCTTGCCGCCACGGATGTAGGGCTCGAGCAGGTCGACGGCCTTAATGCCGGTCTCGAAAATCTCGGTCTTGGTAGTGAGCTCGTCGAAATGAGGTGCCGGGTGATGGATGGGATAAAACTCATCGATCTGGGGCATGGGCTTGCCATCGACAGGCTGGCCCATAACATTCCAAATGCGGCCGAGGGTCTCGGGGCCGACGGGCATCTTCATGGGTGCGCCGGTGTCGACCGCGACGACGCCGCGCTGCAAGCCGTCGGTCGACGTCATGGCGACGGTACGAACGACACCGCCGGGAAGCTGAGACTCAACCTCCAGGATGGTGCTGATGTGACCCATCGGCGTATCGGCCTCGACCGTGAGCGCGTTGTAGATCGAGGGGACAGCGCCATCGAACTTAACGTCGACAACTGCGCCGATGATACGGACGATACGCCCCTCACCGGCCGTCTGACGTGCCGTGGCCTCCTCGACCGCCGCTTTAACGGTGGTATCTGCCATTAGTGTTCCTCCAATGCTGCGGCTCCGCCCACGATCTCGTTGATCTCCGTGGTAATGGAAGCCTGACGCACGCGGTTATACGTACGGGTAAGAGTCGAGATGATCGACGACGCGTTCTCCGTGGCGGAGTGCATGGCCTTACGGCGCGCACCCTGCTCGGCGGCGGCCGAATCGATCAGCGCCTGGTGAATGACGGTCAGGATGTAGCTGGGGACCAGCTCAGCCAACACATGCTGGGCGCTCGGCACGAACTTGAACGAGGACGAGACGCGCTCGGGGCCCTCGTCTGCGTTCTTGCGCGGGCCATGTGCCATGGCGATCATCTCGGGGTCGAGCGGAAGCAAATGCTCGGTACGAAGAACCTGATCGACGCGGTTGCGAGCGTGATGGTACACGATCTCGACGCGGTCGAGCTGACCCTTGGAGTACTCGTCGCAGATATAGCTCGCGATCATGCGGGCATCCTCGAGGCTCGGGTCGGCCGAGGAACCCTCGAAGTGCATGACCGTGTTGGCACGGCTGCGGAAATACTCGCTCGCCTTGCGACCGCATGCGATGATCTCGCACTCGGCGCCATCATGTGCCCATTCGCGAGCGATTTTCTCGCAGGTGCGCTCAACGTTGACGTTGAAGCCGCCCGCCAGACCGCGATCGGACGTGATCGCGATGATCAGACCGCGCTTGAACTCCTCATGCGTCTTGAGCATGGGGTTGTCGCCGGCAGTCTCTGTATCGCTCGCAACGGTGTGCATGACGTCGGTGAGCGCCTTCTTGTAGGGCTCAGCCTGCGTGGCTCGATCGAGCGCGCGACGGATCTTGGCCGTAGAGACCATCTCCATCGTGCGCGTGATCTGCTTGGTGCTCGTGACCGAGGAGATTCGCTTCTTAATGTCGCGAAGGTTAGCCATAGAGCTTAGTTCTCCTCTGCGCCCTCAGCTGCGCTCGCGGTGGAGGCATGCTTGGAGGCGTACTCGTTCTTGAAATCGGTGATGGCCTGAAGCAGCTGCTCTTTGGTCTCGCCGTCGATCTTGTTGGTACGGACCTTCTGCAGCAAGCCGCCAAAGCCAGCATTCATGTACTCGAGCAGCTCGGCGCGGAACGGCAGCACCTCGGAAAGGGGCAGGTCGTCGATAAAGCCCTCGTTGCCGGCGAACAGCGTAACGATCTGCTCGGCGACGTCGAACGGCTTAAAGCGCGCCTGCTTAAGAAGCTCGGTCATGTGCGCACCGTGGGTAAGCTGCTTTTGGGTGGCTGCATCCAGGTCGGAACCGAACTGGGTAAAACCGGCGAGCTCACGGTAGGCGGCAAGGTCCAGACGGAGGTTGCCGGCGACCTGCTTCATGGCCTTGGTCTGAGCGGAGCCACCGACGCGCGACACCGAGATGCCGACGTCGACTGCCGGGCGCTGGCCCTGGAAGAAGAGCTCGGACTGCAGGTAGATCTGACCATCGGTAATGGAAATGACGTTGGTCGGAATGTAGGCCGAAACGTCGCCGTCCTGGGTCTCGATGACCGGCAGGGCCGTCATGGAGCCGTAGCCGTTCTTCTTGGACATCTTGACGGCACGCTCGAGCAGGCGAGAGTGCAGGTAGAAGATGTCGCCAGGATAGGCCTCGCGTCCGGGCGGACGATGCAGCGTCAGCGACATCTGACGGTAGGCAACAGCCTGCTTGGACAGGTCATCGTAGATGACGAGCACATGGCCGCCGGGGTTGGTCTCGCTGGCGGGCTCGCCGTTCTCGCCGTTGTACATAAAGAACTCGCCGATAGCGGCACCGGCCATAGGGGCGATGTACTGCATAGGGGCCGAGTCGGCAGCGGTAGCCGAGACGATGATGGTGTAGTCGAGTGCGCCGTGCTGGGCGAGGGTCTCACGGATGTTGGCAACCGTAGAGGCCTTCTGGCCGATAGCGACGTAGATGCAGACCATGTCCTTACCGCGCTGGTTGAGGATGGCATCGATCGCGATGGCGGTCTTGCCGGTCTTACGGTCGCCGATGATGAGCTCACGCTGGCCACGGCCGATAGGAACCATGGAGTCGATAGCGAGCAGACCAGTCTGAACCGGCTCGCAGACCGGGGTGCGGTCGATAACGCCGGGGGCCTTGAACTCGATGGGGCGACGGTGCGTGGCGACGATATCGCCCAGGCCGTCGATGGGCTGGCCCAGCGGGTTGACGACGCGACCGAGCATGGCGCGGCTCACGGGAATATCCATGACGCGACCGGTGGTACGGCACTCGTCGCCTTCCTTGATGACGTTGACGGCGCCGAACAGAACAGCACCGACCTCATCGCGGTCGAGGTTCTGGGCAAGGCCGTAGACGGTCTCGCCGGTCTCGGAGCTCTTGAACTCCAAGAGCTCGCCGGCCATGGCGTTGCGCAGTCCCGAGACGCGCGCGATGCCGTCGCCAACCTCGTCAACATGGGAAACCTCTTGCGTGTCGACGGTAGCCGCCAGGCCATCGAGCTTCGCCTGCAGGGCGCGGGCGATGCTTTCGGCATTGAGGGTATCGGACATAACTAGGCTTCACCTCCGTTATTCAAAATCGTGGAACCGAGGGCCTCACGCGCTGCGCGCAGCTGGGTCTTGACGGTAACGTCGCGACGCTGGCCGCGGGCCTCGAGAATCAGACCGCCGATGATGGACGGATCGACCTTCTCGATCAGGAACACCTTGCGCTTTAGATCGGCCTCGCATTTCTCGGTAATCGTGCGGCGCAGCTCGTCATCGAGCGGGACAGCCGTGGTGACGGTGACGCCTACGACGTCCTCGTCGGTCGCGGTTACCATCCGATAAGCCGATGCAATCTGCGGCAGAAGATCGAGCTGGCCGCGCTCGAACACGGTACTGAGGACAGCAAGCACCTCGGGGCTGGCGTTCGCGATGACCTCAAGCTCGTGAAGATCGCGGAACACACGGCCCTCGGCCTTAGCGGCCTCCAGGAGGGTACGTGCATAGGTCTCGAGAACCCTGTTCTCCATGCGGCTGTTAGGCATTCAGGCTACCTGCTTCCTTGATGTAGCGCTCGATCAGACGACGCTGCTCGTCGTCGTTCTCGAGGGCCTCGCCGACAATCTTGGTCGCAACGGAGACGGAAAGATCGGCGATGGAGCCGGCAGCGGCGGCATAGATGGAGTTGCGCTCGTCCTCGGCGTTGGCGTGGGCCTTGGCAATGATGTCCTCGGCCTCCTCGTGAGCCTTGGCGATAATGCGGGCGCGCTCGGACTCGGCGTCCTGACGGGCGGCGGTCACGATGTCGGCAGCCTGACGACGGGCGTCGGTGAGGAGGGCGTCGGACTCCTTGCGGGCCTCGATGGCCTTGCGCTTGGTGGTCTCAGCCTCATCGAGGCTGTCCTTGATGCGCTTGCCGCGCTCTTCCATCGTCTGCAGAATCTGCGGCCAGGCGAACTTGGCCAAAACGATGAAGATGATGAGGAAGGCAATGAGTGCAGGGACGAATTCCGCCATCTTGGGGACGAGGATCTCGGCCTTGTTCTCAGACTCCTCGGCGAATGCCGACACCGGCATGGCGAGCATGGCGCCCGTCAGCGCAGCAGCGACTTTCGCGTGGTTGAAATGCTTCATGGCGACTACCTTCGTGCTCAATTACGAAATCAGCGTAACGACGAAGCCGATCAGGCCCAGAGCCTCGGTGAATGCAGATGCAAGAATGAAGACGGTGAAGGCACGGCCCTGGACCTCAGGCTGACGAGCCATAGCGCCCGTAGCACCGAGTGCTGCAAGACCAATTGCGAGACCGGCACCGATAACGCCGAGACCATATCCGATAACTCCCACGATTCCTCCTTTGTCGTGCGCGTGTGCGCAGGATAAATACCTATGTTGTAGAGGCGCACGCGGGTGCCGCGCCTCCGAACACCAAATAAATGCGACCGCTAGTGGGCGTCAGCCTCTGCGATCTGAATGTACACGGCCTCGAGGACCGTAAAAACGTATGCCTGAACAAAGGCAACGATCAGCTCGACGGCGTAGATTACCAAAAGAATCAAAACCCACGCCACGCTGGGCAGGGCGCCCACGGCGTTCATGGCCGTAAAGTGCTCCAGCATCGGCTGGGCAAAGAGCGTGGCCATGATGGCGAACGAACCCATGACGATGTGGCCGGCGAACATGTTGCAGAACAGACGGACGGCGAGCGTGACCAGGCGCAGGCACAGCGAGAAGAGCTCGATGACCCACACGAAGACGTTCATGGGGAAGGCGACGCCCGCAGGGGCGAGGCTCTTGAAGTACCCAAAGAAGCCGTGCTTCTTGATACCAAAATAGATGAAGTACACAAACGACACGAGTGCGAGGGCGGCGGTACAGCCGATGGCACCGGTGCCGGGCTTCATGCCGGGGATGAGGCCGATAAAGTTGTTGATCAGGATAAAGAAGAACAGCGAGGCCAAAAACGGGAAGTGCTTCTTCCAGTTGTCGCCAACGACACCCTTGGCGATATCGTCCTGCACGTACTCGATGACCCACTCGACGCCGTTAACGAAGAAGCCCTCGGGGACAACCTTCTGCTTCTTAGTAAACGCGAAAAAGACCACGAACATGACGACAGCGGCGATAAGCAGCCAGAACGAGTACTGCGTCAGGCCCGCGTTAAGGTCACCCACGACCGGAGCCGAGGAAAACTCAGCGACGAGCTCGGCGATCGCGCTGGGTAACTTGGCAAATGCGTCCAAGATTCCACCTTCCCTGTTTGCCCGCACCAAGGTGGGGCAACGCCTTTAATCCTTCATAATCACCATGCAGGCGATCACGATCCAACAAATCAAAAACCCGGCGAGCTCGCCGCACAAAAAGGCGATGAGCGCCACGGGGGCTACCAGGTGCACAATTACGACGCCCATAAAGAGCACCGCAAACGACACCATGATACCCAACATGCCTACCGTCATGTTGGCATCGCGTCGATGCGCCAGCACCGAAGCAAGCGCAAGGTACAACGGCAAAAATGCAACAAGACCGACGACGAATCCCGTTGCGATGAACGGCACGTGGCCTGCCAGCTCAACCGGCATGTGCGTTCCCTTCTCGCGACATATAACCCACATGGAGCCATACCCCGCTCACATCGTCCTAGTATTTTAGGGCGCGTGATTGCAAAATCAATGCACTGTCACCCAACCTTAATCGCGTCTTTAGCCCCTTGGGGTGTCAAACGGACAAAAGGCCGAGCACTGAGGACGAATGGGTCGCGATGGCCGACGAGCGTACTTGACAAACGCCGCCGCACCCGCGTAAGCGCATCACGACAGCGTTGTTGACTATTGTACGAACCGAATACGCGATGACAAGTGGGAAAACGTAAGTTAATACACAACTGTACATTTTCTTAAGACACTCTTTATACCGTACCTACGGTATAGCGCGTTTTGGGCCCTCGGTGGCTGCGACGACACTCATAAATATGCGTGCAGGCGTCACTCGTACACCCGCACGCACCAATCATGCACGAATGGGCACGTGCAGCTGCCCATGCCCAGCGACTAGAGCGTGCCGTAGATGCGGTCGCCGGCGTCGCCGAGGCCAGGAACGATGTAGGCAGCCTCGTTGAGATGGTCGTCGATGGCGCAGGTATAGATATGCACATCTGGGTCTTTCTCGGTCAGCGACTTGAGGCCCTCGGGGGCCGCGACGATGCACAGCATGCGGATGTCCTTGACACCGCGCTCGCGCAGGTAGCTGATGGCCATCTCGGCCGAACCGCCCGTGGCGAGCATGGGGTCGACAACCAGGCAGATGCGCTGGTCGATATCCTTGGGCATTTTGCAGTAATACTCATGCGGTTCGTGAGTAACCTCGTCGCGCTCCATACCGATGTGTCCCACGCGAGCGGAGGGCACCAGGTCGAGGATGCCGTCGACCATGCCAAGGCCCGCACGCAGGATGGGCACGATGGCGAGTTTCTTGCCGGCGAGCTGTTTGAACGTGGCGGTAGTGATGGGGGTCTCGACCTCGACGTCTTCCATAGGCAGGTCGCGCATGGCCTCGTAGCCGTCAAAAAGCGCGAGTTCGCGCACGAGCTGGCGGAACTGATTGGTGCCGGTGTTTTTGTCGCGCAGGATCGACAGCTTGTGCTGGACGAGCGGATGATCGACAAGCGTCACACGGGACGCATCGTAGGTAACGGTCATGGGTCTTTCCCCTTTCGTTGCGGCCACAAAATGGCCTTGCTGACAAGGCGCGCAGCAATGTTGCCGCTGCACGCCATGCATCAGTTTAGCGGTTTGTTGTATCGAGCATCCCATCGCAGCCCTACTGTGCGGTACTGAGCGAGCGCTTGACCGCATCGCGCCAGCCCGCAAGGTTTTGCTCGCGGCGCTCGGCGGACATGTGGGGAAGGAAGGTCCTAACGATCTGGGCATTTTGCTCCAGCTCTTCCAGGTCTTCCCAATAGCCGACGGCAAGGCCCGCCAAGTACGCGGCACCGATTGCCGTGGTCTCCACCGTCTCGCATTGCAGCACGGGGATATCCAGCAGGTCGGCCTGGAATTGCATGATGAACTCGTTGCGCGACGCGCCGCCATCGACAGACAGGCGTTCGATCGAAAGCCCCACGTCCTGCTCCATGGCGCGCAGCACGTCGTAGCTCTGATATGCCATGGATTCGCAGGCGGCACGTACGATGGTCGCACGGCTCGAGGCGCCGGTCAGACCGCACACGATACCGCGGGCACGCGGGTCCCACCAGGGAGCGCCCAAACCCGCAAAGGCGGGAACGAAGTAGCAGCCCTCGTTGTCGTTAATCGAAGCGGCGAGTTGTGCAGACTCGCTCACGCTCGAGATGATGCCCATGTTGTTGCGAAGCCAGTTCATGGTGGAGCCGGCGGCAAAGATGGAACCCTCGAGTGCATAGCTGATCTTCCCGTCCGCGGCGATACCGATGGTGGAGACCAGACCGTTCTTGGATTCGACGACCTCGTCGCCGGTGTTCATGAGCATAAAGCAACCAGTGCCATAGGTGTTTTTGGTCTGGCCGGGATGGAAACAGCAGTGGCCGAACAGCGACGCCTGCTGGTCGCCCGCCACGCCCATGATGGGTGGCATGTTGGTCATGATGTCGCTCGCGACGCGGCCGTAGTCGCCCGAGCTCCAGCGAACCTCGGGCATCATGGAACGCGGAACGTCAAAGAGCGCCAGCAGGTCGTCGTCCCAATCGAGCGTATGGATATTAAAGAGTGCCGTGCGGCTGGCATTGGTGTAGTCGGTGGCAAAGACCTGGCTGCCGGTGAGGTTGTAGATGAGCCAGGTGTCGATGGTGCCAAACATGAGGTCGCCCGCCGCCGCGCTCTCGCGTGCGCCGTCGACGTTGTCGAGAATCCACTGCACCTTGGAGGCCGAGAAATACGGGTCGAGCGTAAGCCCCGTGCGGGAGCGCACCAGCTCTTCTGCGCCCTGCTCAACCAAATTATCGATCAGAGACGCAGTGCGACGGCACTGCCATACGATGGCGTTATAGATGGGCTGGCCGCTCACGCGGTCCCAGACCACCGTGGTCTCACGCTGATTGGAGATACCGATGGCGGCGATGCGATCGGAATGAATCCCGCTCTTAAACTGAACCTCCATCATGACCGCAATCTGGCTGGCAAGGACCGCCATGGGGTCTTGCTCCACCCAGCCGGGACGCGGGAAGCTGGTTTTGACGCTGCGGCGCGCTTGGGCGACAATGCAGCCGTACTCGTCAACGATGGTCGCAAGTACCGAGGTGGTGCCGCAGTCGAGCGCCATGATGTAGGAACCGCCAAAGTCAAACGAGGCATCTTCCATGCCCAGGCTGCCCAGATTCAACGACATCGCTTACACCTTTCTGTTGCATCGGGTCGGACAGGACCCGCTCAATCTCTGACGCGGGAAGTGCGCCTTGGCGCAGGATCTGGAGCCCGCCGTGCTGGAACGACACGATGGTCGAAGCGTCGCGGCACGGCGTCTCGCCCGCGTCGACGGCCACGTCGACCCCTTCTAGAATGCGGTCTTCAACGTCGGCAAAGCTTGCCGGCGCGGGCGCGCCGTGTGTATTGCCGCTCGTACAGGCAAGTGGGCTGCCACAGGTGCGAATGAGCGCCTGTACCACGGGCGAGGCCGACGCGCGAAGAGCCACCGTGTCGTCGGCGGCACGCATAAAGGTCGGCACGCAGGGAGCCGCCTTGACCACAATAGTCAGGGCACCCGGCCAGCATCGTCGGGCAAGTATGCGTGCCTCTTCTGGGATATCCACGCCGTAGCGGTCGAGGGCCTCGGCATCATCGACCAGCCAGGCAACCGTTTGGGTGAGCTCGCGCTGCTTGAGGGTAAAGATGCGGCGGTAGCCGGTACCGAGCGCGGGCACCGCGGCGCCGTTGACGGTAGCCTGCGGATCGCGCGGCCACGGCAGAGATTCGCTTGTATCTTGGGGCACGGCGTCCGAGAAGGCGTTGACTGCCACAGCGACGCCATAGACGGTCTCGGTTGGGATCAGGGCCAGGCCGCCACGGCCGAGCACCTCGGCCGTACGCTCGACGGCGAGCCGATGCGGCTCGCGCGCTCCCTCGAATACCCGATAGACCGTCTGCATGTGTATGCCAGCCCCTTACGCTCTGGTGAAAGTTTGTTTACTGAGGGGCATTCTCGCACGAAACGTTTAACCTATTTGTCCACAGCGCATGTTGGTTTGGTGAGCGGCTATAGCAGTCGGTGAAAGTGAGGGGTAATTAAGCCGTGACAAGCCTCTTTACATTTCCGGCGCAGCGCTCCCGCCGCCAATACGCTTCGTACTTTACTGACGTTGTTTGGGCTCGGTGACGATAGCTCGAACGATGCGGGGACGATCGGTGAGGTCACGGACGATGCGTACGTCCGAAAGACCCGCCTGGCGGCAGAGCTCGGCCGCGGCGTCGAGGGCGCCCTCATAGAGCTCGCAGGCAAACAGGCCGCCGGCGCGCAGCATATAGGGCGCCGCATTGAGCAGGCGGCGGAAGATATCAAGGCCATCGGCTCCGCCCTCGAGCGCCAAATCGGGCTCAAAGTCCTTGACCTCGTGCGGCAGCGAGCGCATGACGTCAGTCGGGATATAAGGCGGGTTGGAAACGAGCACGTCGAAGGTGCCCCACTCCTCGCGGGGGATAGAGCTCACCAGGTTCGTGAGGCTGAAGGCGACCTCATCGGACGTCAGCCCGAGTGCATCGCGGTTTTTGGCGGCCAGGTCGATGGCGCGCGGCTCGATATCGGTAGCGGTGCAGGCGACATGGCCGCGACGCTCCCAAGCAAGGGAGAGCGAAATGCAGCCTGTGCCGCAGCCGACCTCGAGAACGCGGGCAATGCGGGGGTCGGCAGGCACAGACGCGGCGGCATCCTGCACTAGGGCCGTCTCTTGTTCGACGCCTTCGATGGCAATGCCGTATTCGTCGAGCTCGGGCTCAGCGACTTCCGCGGTCTCGGCCTCAGCTGCCTGCGCGGCGGCTTCCTCGGCCTCACGATCGGCCAGCTCCTCGGCATAAGCTCGGCTGCCCAGCACGTCTCCGCCCAACGCCGCCTCATCGGCAGCCGTGAGGTTGGCGGCACGGCGCTCGGCAGTCGCGCGTTCGTCAGCCAATGCGACTTCGGCTTTACGCGCCTGCTCGACCTCGTCGTTCCATGGCAACTCTACGCGCTGGCGGGTGGCAGCCTCGGGGCTCAGAACCTCGGCATCCAGATAATTGAGGACTTCCTCGACGAGCATCTCGGTCTCGGGACGTGGAATGAGCACGCCGGGGGCGCACGCGACGTCGATCATGCGGAACTGCGTGCTGCCGGTGATGTACTGCAGCGGCTCGCCCTTGGCGCGACGGACAACCGCCGCGTGCATGGTCTCGAGCTGCGCTGCATCGAGCGTGTCGTCCATACGCATATATAAGTCGATGCGCGCTAGGCCCGTGGCTGCGCACAACAGCCACTCGGCAGAAAGACGGGGGTGCTCTTCGCCGCGCTCGGCTAGGTACTCCTTGGTCCACTCGAGACAACGCCTGATGGTCCAGATCTCGTTTGCCATGGGTCCTCCCCTCTTAAGCGCCGGGCGGCGCGCGAATGTCGGAGCAGATTGTACGCGAGGGCGGCACGCGGCGAGAGACGATTGGAAGCGATTATCGAGAATCAGCCCAGAATTTTGCACCGGGCTCGCTCAAAGTGTTCATTCGCCGACGTCTAGATTTGCATTCGTCAAGCTTTTGGCAAGGTTGCCCCAAAACTGGCCAATATCTAACCAAGAACTTGCCAAATCACTTGACGTGCGACGCACCAAAAAGGGCCCCGCGACTTCTTGGACGATTTTTCGAGCAATATTTTCAATAGCAGATGAAGATTGTTAATTACTTTAAGCAGGCAGGCAGCTTAATTTCCAACAAAGTAGATTAAATAAACTCGAAAAGTGATTTACCCAACCTAGTCATTTAAGAACGTCCCCAATGACTACCTCTAGGCGCCGCAGGTTGAGCATAAGTCCCCAATGACTACCCGCCGCAGGTAGAGGACGGACAGCGAGCGGGTCGCATTTGAGACAAGGTGACGTGGAACGAAAGGGCGCTGACCTTCTGGTCGCGCCCTTGAAGTTGAACGTCAGATTGTACAGGTGCGGCCCGCGCAGCGTCGGCCGGTCCGCCGTTCGGTAGAACGGCGGAACCTACTACACGGCCTGTGCCAGCTTCTCGGCACGCTCGGCGGCGGCAAGCGCCTCGATGACGGCACCGAGTTGGTCGCCCAGAAGGACGCCGTTGTAGGTGGAGTTGAAACCGATACGGTGGTCGGTCACGCGGTCCTGGGGCTGGTTGTAAGTACGGATCTTCTCGGAACGGTTTCCGTGGCCAATCTGGCTCTGGCGCTCGGCGCCGAGCTCGGCCTGCTGCTTCTCGAGTTCCATCTCGTACAGACGGGCACGCAGCATCTGCATGCAGACCTCGCGGTTTTGAATCTGGGAACGCTGCTCCTGCGACTGCACCACGGTATTGGTGGGCAGGTGGGTAATGCGCACGGCGGAGTAGGTGGTGTTAACGCACTGACCGCCAGGACCGGAGGCACAGTAGGTATCGATGCGCAGGTCGGACTGGTTGATCTGAACGTCGATCTCCTCGGCCTCGGGAAGCACGGCGACAGTTGCCGTGGAGGTCTGGATGCGGCCCTGGGACTCGGTCTTGGGAACGCGCTGGACACGGTGCACGCCGGACTCGAACTTCATGACGGAGTAGACACGGTCGCCCTCGACCTTGAACTCGATGGACTTAAAACCGCCGGCCTCGCTGGGGCTGGAGTCGAGCACGGTGGTCTTCCAGCCACGCGACTCGCAGAAGCGTTGGTACATCTTGTACAGGTCACCGGCGAAAATGGCCGCCTCGTCGCCACCTGCGGCGGAGCGGATCTCGACGATGGTGTTCTTGTCGTCATTGGGGTCACTCGGGATGAGCATGTACTTGATGTCTTCCTCGAGCTGGGGAAGCTTGTCCTCGTTCTCGGAGATGTCCATCTGGAGCATCTCCTTCTCGTCGGCATCGGTAGTGTCACGGAGCATTTCTTTGGCAGCCTCGATGTCGTCGAGCGCGCCGATGTACTCGCGCGCAGCGGCAATGAGGTCGGACTGGTGCGCGTACTCCTTGTTGAGACGCGTGAACTCCTTGATGTCGGAGGCGACGGCCGGGTCGGAAAGCTTCTTCTCGAGCTCCTCGTAGGCCTTGATGATCTTTTCGAGCTTGTCGCGCATGGCGGAACTCCTTTATATGCGTGAAGGTGAAAATCGGCGGAATTGATGGGGCGCATGGCGCCGTTGCGGGGTAAGCCCAGCTAGAACATGTCGATTTTCAGATACATGCGCATCCCTTCGCGTATAGGGTACATAGTTGCGGTCTAACCCATATATGATAGCGTGCGCAGGCAAACCTGCATATAACCCGCACGGAATGAGTGGACGCAGTCGTTGGGGACGTCGATGATTCGGCAATGCCAGCGAGCGCCACCCAGAGCGAACAAGTTGGCATGAAAAAGGCAAGGCATAGACCTTCTGGTCATGCCTTGCCTTTTGAATGACAAATTGTCGCTCTGGGTGGCGCGCAGCGTCGACCGGTCCGCCGTTCGTTAGAACGGCGGAACCTCTAGAGCAGCGTAACCTCGAAGGCGCGCTTGTCGGTGGCGCCGGGAGCCAAGGTGATGGTGTTGACCTTGTGCTCGAAGACGTCGTCCTCGGTGTCCATGGTGGTATGTCCGGTCCAAGGCTCGAGCGCCACGAACGGGGCGTCGTTGGCGGCAGACCACACGCCAATGTACTTAAAGCCCTCAAAGTCAATCTTGACGCCGTGGCCCGACTTGCGACTGCGCAGCGTGAGCGTGGAGCCCGGGGTATCGGTGAACATAATGGCGTCGTTGTCGAAGCTACGGTGTGTGATGGGCAGCACGTCCGAGTTATCGGGAGCCTTGTAGCTTCCCTCGAACGTCATAAGGCCATCGGGCGTGATGATGGGCGCCTCGTTAGTCCAAGCCTCGGTAAACGCCAGCTCGTAATCCTCGAACGCCTCGTCCTCGGCACCGGGAACGGGCACGTTAAATGCGGGGTGGCCGCCCACCGAAAACGGCAGGTCCACGTCGCCGGTGTTGGTGACGGCAAAGGTCTGCGTAAGAGTGGCGTCGCCAGTCAGGGCATAGGTCATGTTGAGCTTAAAGTGGAACGGGAAGGCCTTGAGCGACTCGGGCGTATCGGTGATCTCGTAGGTGACGGACGAACCGTCCTCCGACACCTCGACCAGCTTGTGCTCCACGATACGCGCGATGCCGTGGCGCGCCATCTCGCAGCTGCCGGCCGCAGACGTCGCCGTGTTGTTGCGCAGCGAGCCCACAATGGGGAACAGGACGGGCGCATGCTTGCCCCAAAAAGCGGGATCGCCCTGCCACAGATACTCGTTGCCGTTGAGGGCAAGGCTCGTGAGCTGGGCGCCCATGGAATCGATGGCCGCGGTGAGGCCGCCGCGCCTGATGGTAGTGACGGTAGACATGCTACTTCCTCCAAAAGTAAACAATAGTGTCGAGAACTATTGTCCCACTCTTGGCGGCGGGACGGGACGGCAGGCGATTATTGAGTAGCCATAGCGGAAATGGGCGGCGAGCGCCTACTGGGTATCCACGTAAAGGTCAAACCCGCCCTGCGAGGTGGTGTCGACCGTATCGGGCGCCCGCGAGTTAAAGCTCGCGGGAACCATTCTTTTCGAGGCACGAAAACGCGTGCCGTCGGTGGCGACAGGTGGCTCATCGACCGTAAGTTCGTAGTCGCCGGGCTTGAGCTCGATACCGTCACCTTCGGAATTGACGTATTGGTGCTCGTCGATCGCTTGTCCCTTGAGCGTACGGCCCACGATATGAATGAGCATCTGGCTGTCGCCGCGCGCGGTATCCCACGTCGCGCCGTCCTTGACCTCGACCGACACATGCACCGAGCGCGTACGGTTGAGCGATTGTTCGACGGAGATCTCGACCTTGGCGGCGTCTTGGCGCTGCCGCTCAACATGGCTCCAAACGCTGCCGATTGCCGAGCAGGCGATAACGCCGGCCATGAAGGCGATGAGGATGGGGCCGAGCGGAGAGCGCCGGCCCGCGCCTTCCTCGCGAGCCAGATCGGGGCGATGCGTGGGCGCAGGCGCCTGGGCGCCCTGCGCGGGCACGTCGAGAATGCTAAAGGATGCCGTGCTGTCGGGGTCGATAGTGTGACGCGGCTGTGGGGTCCTTGCCGGCGAGATGGACATGTCGGCCGGCTCACCCAGTGTGGCCGTGGCGTCGGCCTTTGCCTCGTCGGCCTCAGCCTGGGCCCAGGCCTGTTCAAAGGTTAGGGGTTCGGCCGAGTCGGAAGCGGCGTCCGTCTCGACGGCATCGTCGCCGCTCTCGTCCTCGTCGCTCGACACGTCATGCGGCGCGGGCTCGTCCCACTCCTCGTCCGGAACCTCGCCCTCGCTATACCACCATTCAAAGTTATCGATATCCATACGGGGCGCCCCTTAGGCCTCGCAAATAAACACTTGCTAGCCTTATACCCCCAGACGGCACGAGGGCTCGCACGGAATGCGAAAAGAACTGCTCCTTTGTCGCATCGAAACGGATCTGTTTACGTTTAGCCGCGGGTAATCTTATTTCTCAACAAGAAGTCGACTGCCCCCACGATTCTGATGCCATCGATGTCCGTTGGATGGTCGCCATCCCTGACAATCAGGATCTTCTCATACGAATCAGGAATTTTTCCTAGCGTGCTTAGCTTGAGCGGTCGCAGCTCGCGTTCCCTCGTCGCCTCGGCATCGATCCGTTCGGTAACCTGGATATATTTGCGGTCTGATCCCTCGCCGATTGCGACAAAGTCGATTTCCCCTGCGCGTAGATGGCCGCAAAACACTTCGTATCCTTCAAAGACAAGCTGGTTGTAGATGACGTTCTCGAGCATCCTTCCGCTATCGCTACCTCTATATCCGTCAAGATAGCTGCGAATTCCCGTATCAGCTATGTAATATTTACCGCCTGTCTTAAGAAGCTTCCGCCCCTTGATGTCATACCTTTTTACTTTGGTAAACAGGTACGTCTCTTCCAGAGCGTCAATATATGCCGACACCGTCGATGCGTTGGTCTTACCGCCCGCTGATTCGTTGAGCGTCCCTACGATTTTGTTGACCGAGGTTTGGTTGGAGATGTTGTCTGCCAGATACGCACAGAGCCGCTCGAGAACATCGCGCTTGGTGATAGCTCCGCGACCCCTACGCGTCACACGCGACAGGATATCGCGCGCGACGATCGTCTGGTAGAGGCTACGGATATAGTCGCGACACAGCTCACGTCTCGGCTCATCATAGGCCAGAAACGGCATGCCGCCATAGGTTATGTACTGCTCAAGCACGGTATTTGAATTAAGGCGATCGCCCGTCTTGGAAACAAGTTCGACCCTCTCACCAAGCCCTTCAGCGGCGACCGCATCAATCGAGCGAAAATCAAGATATTCGCCAAACGTGAGAGGCTGCATCTTGACCTCGACATATCGGCCCGAGATAAGCGTTGCGAGCTCGCTCGATAGCAAAAAGGCATTGGAGCCCGTGACATAGATATCGCACGGCAAATCCACTCGGAGCGAGTTGACCGCCTTTTCCCAACCTTCGACATTCTGGAGCTCGTCAAAGAACAGGTAGGGATGATCGATGCCGTCGATGCGCTCCCGAACCATACGATAAAACGTCAGATAATCCGTAATTCCCGCGTACTCTAGAGATTCCATCTTAAAGGTCAGCAAACGCTCGGCTGGCACCCCCTGTTGCGCCAGATAGTCCCTCATCATGTCCAATAACGTTGATTTGCCACAACGGCGTATGCCCGTCACGATTTTGATGAGGTCGGTATCCTGAAAAGCAATGAGTCGATCAAGATAACGGCTTCGGCGAACGATATCCATAGAGTCTCCCTAGCGCCCGACCAGACATGAAATCTTATAAACTTGCATTTTTTGCAAGTTTATAAGGCATGGAATGTGACAAACGGACTGCCCCTTTGTCACATCTGGAGGGCGACGGGGATTTGGATGCAGCAGAAGTCCTCTTGGTGAGACTCGTCGTAGCTCGTGGTGTCCAAGTAGCAAAAGTCAAAGGCATTGCCGATGGGCTGGAGCGCGCGTCTGTCCATGCAGGCCACAATGGCACGAATGCCCTCGGGCTCGTACGGCATGCCCCAGCGGCTCATGCGGACTCGGCGATAACCGAGACGACGGCGAGGACGAGGAAGGCGCGGGGGAACGGATGCGGGATCAGCAGCGACAGCACAAAGGTGAGCGCGAAGATCGAGATGATGAGCGACTTGGCGTCGCGCACGAACTTGAGCATGAACGCATAGGCGATGCGCTCGCCCAGGCCCGACTCCTTGACCGCGCTGGCAATGAGGTAGGAGCCGATGACGAGCCACATGGTGGCCTTGGTCCACGGGCTAAACGTGGAGGCGACCGTCGCCGAGATGCTCGCGGCGCCCGTGTCGTCCACGCACACCTTGAACAGAACGAGCAGCGCGCAGTAGAGTAGGCCCACAAAGCCCGGCTGTGCCACGCCACATGCCCAGAACACCACCGTGGCGAGCGTCAGCGCCAGACAGGTCTGACCGCCGACCGTGAGCTCGACCGTCGAGCTCAACTCCGCCAAAGGAAGAAACTTCACCGGCAAAAAGACAACGATACCCAGCACAAAGCCAATTTCGCGCATGGTGATCTTAAACGCCTTCTTTTCCGCTCCCATCTCCCCACCTTTCTTGTTGGGGCGCTCCGGATTCGCAGCCACGTTGCCGGTTAAAAAGGGGCGCCCGTTATCGGACACCCCTTACGTTGCGCTGTGTTGCGGCAATACAGTCAAGCGGATTTTTTTGGATGGGGAGCGATCTCCTGGACAAAAACCGTCACAACATTCGACGCTTTTCCTCGTTTTCGAGATTTTCGCCGATTGTTGTGACGGTTTGGATGTGGCAACGGGACTGTCCCCATGGGATCCCCTGTCGCCCGCGATGTACCTGAGACCATCTTCGCCTGTATTGCGACTATACAGGCAAGCGCAGCCTGCGACAAAGGGACTGCCTCTTTGTCACATTAGCTTGGCGCTGCTCATGTGCCTGTTCTCGGTGTCATGCTTCAAGCACTTGCTTTTCTCGAAATTCCCTCTCGAAACTAGCTGACTACCCTATCTACACCGTGCAAAAAGAAATCCGCTTGGGCAGCATGGACCTCGACAGTCGATTGATGTTCTATTACGTTTTCGAATTGATATTTGAGCGCTACTTCAAACTGGCCAAGAAATAAAACTTGGCATGCGCCCGGCTTCGACTCTTTAGCAGCCTTCTATATGAAAGGTATCGCCCTATGCAACGCGTACTGTTTATCTGCCACGGCAACATCTGCCGCTCGACGATGGCCGAGTCGGTGTTTACCGAGCTCGTGCGCCGCGCTGGGCGCGAGGCGGAGTTTGTCATCGATTCCGCCGCGACCTCGACCGAGGAGCTTGGCAACCCGCCACACCACGGCACCGTTGCCAAGCTGCGCGAAGTCGGGATTCCCGTCGTTGCCCACCGCGCACGCCAGGTGCGCCGCTCGGAGTATGGCGACTGGGACCACATCGTCTATATGGACGACGAGAACGCGCGTGGCCTGCGTCGCATCTTTGGCGACGACCCCGACGGCAAGATTACGCGCTTGCTCGATTGGACCGAGCGCCCCGGCGACGTGGCCGATCCCTGGTACACCGGCAATTTCGATGCCACGTACCGCGACGTGCTCGCCGGCTGCACGGCCATGCTCGAGCAGCTGTAGGCAAGCGAGGTCGCGGGCCACGCCTTCGGCGCGAAACAAGCGCGGATAATCTTCCACATGAAAAATGATCGTGGGTTTTCTCCCACTTTGAGCGTTCAAGTGCGCTCTAAACGGGAGAAAACCCACGCTCATGAATGTGGCAAATGGACTAGCCCTAGACCGGTTTGACCTCCAGCTTTATCCCCTCGGCGCAGGAGTCGCCCAAAACATCCGAAAGGGCCCAGGTCGCATATAGCGGCAAATAGAGAACTGCTCCGTTGCGCTCAACGTTGCCTCTCGAGAAAACAATCCCGAGCCTTACGCCATATTCAGCCGTATCAAGCACATGACCGAGCGCTGCGTGCGCGTGGTAATAGGAGCCCGATTTAACCTCGATCGGAACAGCCGTCCCATCCGGTCCATCGACCACAAAGTCCACTTCACCGCGCTTTTTTGTCTGATAGTAGTAAAGCTGGCGATTTTGGGCAGCCAGCTGCTGGGCCACCACGTTTTCGTAAATGCCGCCCAGGTTGGGCTCCTTGCTATCAAGATACGCCGCTTGGGCGACTCCAACGGGATAGCGCGCCATCAACATACCCGTATCCGATTGATAGAGCTTGAACTGCGATGGCCGTGCCGTCTTGAGCAGGGGCGATTTTGGCTCGGTTACGATATCGGCTTTGAGAGCAACGCCGGCATCGACAAGCCATACAAAATCTCGCTGATACTTCTCGTAGTGAGCCTTGGGGTCAATGGAATTGAGCACGAAGCGCTTGTTTTCGCCCTCGAGCATAATAGGGAGCTGATCGTAGATGCTCTGCACCTGAAGGGCTCGCCCGCTTGCATACTTGGAGATATCCCGCCGGTACTGTTCATTGAGCTCTGACTGTAGCTGACGAACAGAGGCAAGGTCGCCCTGCGTGTCAAGGAAACGCTGCACGACCTCCGGCATTCCGCCGACAACGGTATAGGTCCTGAAGTTTGCCATCATCGCGTCATGAATGTAATCAGGAATGGGCCTCTCGCTGATACACGCGTCACGTATCGTTTGGCGAGCCCCCTCGCTCACCCCGATTGCCCAGCAAAACTCCTCAAAATCGAGCGGGAACATCCTAAGCTCGTGGACATACCCCACGGGATAGGACCTGACGCCCTTGAACTGAGTCCCGAGCATTGACCCCGAAAACGCCCAACGGCACCTCCCGTCCTCAACAAGGAACTTTGCCATCGTCATGATGTCGGGGGCCTCTTGGACCTCATCGATAAACACGAGTGTTTTGCCTGGCGCAATCGACTTTCCCGAAAGAAGCGTCACCCTGCTGATGAAATCATCGGCATCCCGCGCCTCGAGAAGAGCATCTTTTGCCTGGCGGTTTTCCATGAGGTTAAGCTCGATGTAGGTTGCATGGTTGGCTTTGCCAAATGCGCGAATCGAATAGCTTTTGCCAATCTGGCGAGAACCCGTAATGAACAAGGCCTTTTGCTCGGAAGACTTCAGCCAACGCTCCAGCTCTGCCGCTATTTTCCTGCGCAGCATAGGCTCCCCCTCAGTGTCATCAAATGAAATGCAAAGTTTTATACGCTTAATTATCGATGAAACGCAGAATTTTTAGAACCTAAAATCTGATGAAATGCAGAGATTTGAGATTATAAGCAAAAAAGAAGGGGCACCACCGGCGAATGCGGCAAATGGACTGTCCCTTTGCCACATTGCGCTCAACTACTCGTCGACGATCTCGGCAAGCCAGACGTTCAGCGTATCGACCTCGGGGCAGCAGAACTTTGCCGTGCCGGGCTCGTTGCCGGGCACAGTTCCGCCATAGCGCAGAATGTCGATATAGGGAAAGCCAACGTGACAGGCCATGGCGCACATCTTGCCGCGATCGCGGTCGAAGTCGAAGACGTCGCCCGGTTTGTGACCATGGTGGCAGCAGCACGTCCCCAGCTGGTCCACGCAGCTCACGCGGATACGCGGACGCTTGCCCCGCGGCGCACCGAGCGGCTTGTTCTCGCCCGCAGGCTTGATGCCGCCCTCGCCAGCATTACTCATGGTCAATCACATCCAGGCAGGCCTCGATGGGAAGACCGGCCGACTTGTCCTCTTGGTCGGCATTGCGCTCGATAAGCTCGGCCACCACACGCATGGCATCGGACGTCGCGCGCTGCAGACTCCAACCTGCCATAACGCGGCCGACGAGCACTGCCGAGAACGTATCGCCCGTGCCCGGGAAATAGACCGGAATAAGCTCAAAGGGAATCGTAAAGTACTCCCCCGCCACATGGTCGTAACCGATAACCGCGTTCGTGCCATTGACCACGGTGCTCGTAATGACCACCGACTTGGCACCCAGCTCGCGCACGGCGTCCACAAGGGCGCGGGCCTCTTCGGGCGTAATTTGCTCGGCAATAGGCCTATCGGCAAGCAGGCACGCCTCGGTGTAGTTGGGCACCGCGTAGTCTGCGCACTCCAGCAGGTGCCGCATAAGGCCAATCGTGGACTCGGGCACGCCCGCATAGAGCTTGCCGTTGTCGCCCATGATGGGATCGACGAACACCTTAGTGCCCTTTTGCGCACGGCGGTGACAAAAGTCCGAGATGATGCGCGTCTCTTCCTCGGTCACGATAAAGCCGGTCGAGATGGCGTCGAACTCAAAGCCGAGTTCTTCCCAGATGGCAAGACTCTGACGCACGTACTCCGTGGTGTCGTGGATGTAGAACTTGGGATAGTTGAGCGTATCGGACACAAGTGCCGTCGGCAGATTGTGGATACGGTAACCCATGTGCGACAGCACCGGCAGCATGGCGGAAAGCGCGACCTTGCCGTAGCCGCACATATCGTTGATCAGCAACAGCTGAGTGTTCTTCATGAGAGTCTCCCTTGTTTCGGGCGCAGCGCGGCAGCGCCACAGTGCGACTAAGTGTAGCGCAGGGGACGTTGCGAGCGGAGTCGAGCGGCACGAAGGGCAAATTGTTGCGGAAAGGTTTCGGAAACGAGGGGCTAGCTTGCTTCATTGCGGCTCATTTGCCGCCACTTATTCAGTGCCATTTCAAAACTATGCCGGATTACGGGGCTGAACCTGAATGAGCCAACCACACCCCTTATTTTCAAATCATAGCGAACCTTCTACCTGCGGTTTTCTTTTTACCAATTTCGGCATGGTCGGCAATCCGTCATTCAGCCCCGTAATCCGGCATAGTTTTTAAGTTAGTCGTTGGGGACGTTCTTAAACGACTAGTCAAACAAGAACGTCCCCAACGACTATCCCAACAAGGGCAACGCCGATGTTTTGGCGAAGTCAGCGAAAACCCGCCAGAGTGAGCAAGGTGCCTTGAAACGAGGCGGCATTGACCTTCTGGTCATGCCGCCGAAGTTGAAAGGCAGATTGCCGCTCTGGCGGGTTTGCAGCGTCGAGCCGTTACGGCGTTTGGCAAAACGCCGTAACTATAAGTTTGGTACCTTGACATTGATTTCTCACGCTCCTAAATTGGTTAGGCACAAAACAATTCCACTACCTAACTAAAGAAAGGAGCAGCACTAATTTATGTGCGATGAACCTCTTAGCCTTTGTTCGCACGAGCCCGGCGGCGACCCGTCACAGCCGGCGGATGTACCCGAAGCGGTTAGCTCGGAAGACAAGCTTGCCAAGCGCATCCTCAATAACCTGGGCTTTTGCGGCCATTACATGCATTTTCATGGCGGAGGCGTGTCCGGCAAGGCGCCCATCATCTGCCTACTGGCCAAGCAGCCCGGCGGCGAGATGTCGCAGCAGGAACTCGGCATGCACTTCGGCCTCAAGCCGGGGTCGCTTTCCGAGATCCTGTCCAAGCTCGAGCTCAACGGCCTCATTGAGCGCAGCCGTAACCCCAAGGATCGACGGCAACTCACCATTCGCCTGACCGAAACCGGCCGGGAAAACGCCCGCATCGACCAGGCGGCCCGCATCCGCTTTAGAGAACGGGCCTTTAGCGCGCTTACCCACGACGAGCGCGAGCAGCTCGCCGAAATGCTCGATAAAATCCGCAAAACCTGGGAGGAACTGGATGATTAAAACCCTCATGGGCAGCATCCGCGACTATATGAAAGTCACCGTTGCCACGCCGTTGCTCGTGCTTGGCGAGGTGCTCTGCGAGATGCTGATTCCATTTATCACCGCCAACCTAATCGACGCCATCAAAGACGGCGCCACCGTAGCCGAGATGCTTCCCACCGCGGGCTTTTTGGTGCTCATCGCGCTGACGTCGCTTGCCTTTGGCGCCGCTGCCGGCGTCACCTGCAGCCATGCGAGCTGCGGGTTCGCCAAGAACCTGCGTCACGACCTGTTCTACAAGATCCAGACGTTCAGCTTTGCCAACATCGATGAGTTCTCGACCTCCTCGCTCGTCACGCGCCTGACCACCGATATCAACAACGTGCAGCAGGCCTTTATGATGATCATCCGTATCGCCGTGCGCGCGCCGCTGGTATTGATCTTCGCCTTTACCATGGCGTTTATCATGGGCGGCAGCGTTGCCATGGTCTACCTGGTTATCATTCCGCTGCTGGGCTTTGGGCTGTTCTTTATCATCTTTAAGGTGCGCCCCATCTTCTCGCGTGTGTTCCACAAGTATGACGCCCTTAACGAGTCCGTCGAGGAAAACGTCACCGGCATGCGCGTGGTCAAGAGCTATGTGCGCGAAGACTTTGAGAAGGAGAAGTTCGCGACCGCCGCACGCGACGTCCAGATGGACTTCACCCGCGCCGAGAAGCTGCTCGCCTTTAACAACCCCATGATGAACATCTGCGTCAACGGCGCGTTTGTCGTCATCATCTACCTGGGCTCCAAGCTCATCATCACGAGCCAGGGCACGCTGTTCGACGTGGGCCAGCTCTCCTCGATCTTTACCTATGGCTTCCAGATCCTTATGAGCCTGATGCAGCTGTCGATGATCTTTGTCATGGTAACTATGGCCGACGAATCGGCGCACCGCATTACCGAGGTGCTGGCCGCCGAGCCCACGATCGCCGATCCCGCCGTGCCCGTACGCGAGGTTGCCGACGGCTCCATCGACTTTGACCACGTGAGCTTTAAGTATTCCGCGCATGCGAAGCGCCAGGCGCTCGACGATATCGACCTGCACATTACGAGCGGCGAGACCATCGGCATCATCGGCGGTACCGGCTCGGCCAAGTCCACGCTTGTAAACCTCATCGCCCGCCTGTACGACGCCACCGAAGGCACCGTGCGCGTGGGCGGCGTGGATGTGCGCGACTACGACCTGGACGCGCTGCGCCACCAGGTCGCCATGGTGCTGCAGAAAAACGTGCTGTTTAGCGGCACCATCGCCGAGAATCTGCGCTGGGGCGACCCGAACGCCACCGACGAAGAGGTTCGCGAGGCGGCACATCTGGCCTGCGCCGATGAGTTTGTCGACGGCTTCCCCAAGGGCTACGACACCTGGATCGAGCAGGGCGGCTCCAATGTTTCCGGCGGTCAGAAGCAGCGCCTGTGCATTGCGCGTGCCCTGCTGCGTCGCCCCAAGATCTTGATCCTGGACGACTCCACGAGCGCCGTCGACACCAAGACCGACGCCAAGATCCGCGAGGGCCTGGCGAGCTACCTGCCCAACACGACCAAGCTCATCATCGCCCAGCGCATCAGCTCCGTGCAGGACGCCGACCGCATCATCGTCATGGAGGGCGGCCGCATCGCTCAGATCGGCAACCATGACGAGCTGCTCAAGACGAGCGAGATCTACCGCGAGACCTTTACCTCGCAAAACAGGATGTCTGCCGAGGGCGAAGGGGCCGTCGAGACCGACACCGAGGCATCCGCAACGCAAGCCCAGAACCAGGAAGGAGGCGAGGCACATGAGTAAGGCAACCACCGCCGAGCGCGCGCTCAACCGCAAGAGCGGCACCATGTCGCGCCTCATCAAGACGCTCTTTGGCTTCTACCCCGTGCTTTTGCCCCTCGTCGTCGCCGGCGTGGTGCTCTGCGCCGTCATCAACTCCATCGGCGCGACCTTCCTTCAGAGCGCCCTGCAGATTATTAGCGAATCGTGGCAGTCGGGCGATTGGGAAGCCGCACAGCCCAAGATCGCGCAGCTCGTGACCACCCTCGCCTGCATCTACGGCGTCGGCATCCTGTCCTCGCTGTTCTGGAACCGCACCATGGCCATCATCACGCAGGGCTCGTTGGAAAAGCTGCGCGAGAAGATGTTCAACCGCATGCAGGACCTACCGATCCGATACTTCGACACGCACCAGCGCGGCGACATCATGAGCCACTACACCAACGACATCGACACGCTGCGCCAGATGATCAGCCAGTCGCTGCCCAACCTGCTCATGACGACCATCGTCATCGTCACGGTGTTCTTTATCATGCTGTACTACAGCGTGTGGATGTGTCTGGTGATTATTGCCGGCGTCGCCTTTATGACCTTTATGACCAAGCTGCTCGGCTCCAACTCCGCGCGCTTCTTTATTGCGCAGCAGACCGAGCTCGGCGTGGTCGAGGGCCATATCGAGGAAGTCATGAACGGCCAGAAGGTCGTCAAGGCATTCTGCCACGAGTCTGCCGCCGAGGCCGATTTTGACGAGCGCAACGAAAAGCTCTTCGAGGTCTCGCAAAAGGCCAACATGTACGCCAACATCCTCATGCCCATCCTTATGAACCTGGGCAACCTGCTCTACGTGCTGGTCGCGCTGGCGGGCGGCATTTTCCTGGCGCTGGGCGTGCCCAACCTGAGCATCTCGGGCATGACGCTGTCCATCGCCGTCGTGGTGCCGTTCCTCAACATGACCAAGCAGTTCTGCGGACAGATCGGTCAGATCTCTCAGCAGATCAACGCCGTGGTCATGGGTCTCGCCGGCGCCGACCGCATCTTTGAGCTCATCGACGAGGAGCCCGAGGCCGACGAAGGCTACGTGACGCTCGTCAACGCGCAGGTCAACCCCGAGACCTGGCAGCTCGAGGAGGCCGACCACCACACCGGCATGTGGGCATGGAAACACCCGCACCGTGCAACCGGCGAGATCGAGTACGTGCCGCTGCGTGGTGACCTGGTCATGGATAACGTGGACTTTGGCTATACGCCCGACCACGAGGTGCTGCACGGCGTGTCCGTATATGCCAAGCCGGGCCAGAAGGTCGCGTTTGTCGGTGCCACCGGTGCCGGTAAGACGACCATCACCAACCTCATCAACCGCTTCTACGACATTGCCGACGGCAAGATCCGCTACGACGGCATCAACGTCAACAAGATTCGCAAGTCCGACCTGCGTCGCTCGCTGGGCGTGGTGCTGCAGGACGTGAACCTGTTCACCGGCACTGTGATGGACAACATCCGCTACGGCAACCTGGACGCCACCGACGAGGAGTGCATCGCGGCGGCCAAGCTCGCGGGCGCCGACGACTTTATCACCCGCCTGCCCGACGGCTACGACACCATGCTCACCGGCAACGGCGCGCAGCTGTCGCAGGGCCAGCGCCAGCTGATTTCGATCGCACGCGCCGCCGTCGCCGATCCGCCGGCAATGATTCTGGACGAGGCCACGTCGAGCATCGATACCCGCACCGAGGCCATCGTGCAAGCGGGCATGGATAAGCTCATGGAGGGCCGCACGACGTTTGTCATCGCGCACCGCCTGTCCACCGTGCGCAACGCCGACGCAATCATCTGCCTGGATCACGGCCGCATCATCGAGCGTGGCAACCACGACGAGCTGATCGCCAAGCGCGGATATTACTACCAGCTCTACACCGGAGCGTTTGAGCTGGAGTAGCTCAAAACAGCCCCTACGCTCCCAACGGAGCTCCCCGAGGGAGACGGGGTGTTTACTCCGTGCTCAAACATTCTCGCTTCGCTGCGAAACTGCGCGCGGAGCAAACACCCCCGTCTCCCTCGGGGAGCGCCTGCGCACACGGTCTTTTCTCGCAGCCTGAAAAGAAGTGGTGAGGCCCTGGCCGTTTGGCCAGGGCCTCGTTTTGTAAGGAGGGACTCCACCGTCTCCCGTCCGCAGTCCCGTAGCTAAAAAAGCCCCGTCCCAAAAAGACTGCTTTGGCAGAACGTCGGGTGGTATCCTTGGTAGCCCTGTGCTGCAAACGCACCTTAAACGCAAGGAGTCCCATGAATCTTATCGCCCAGCTCGCCCGCGAGCTCAACCTTCAGGCCGCCAACATCGAGGCAGCCGTCAAGCTCATCGACGAGGGCAACACCATCCCCTTTATTTCGCGCTACCGCAAGGAAGCCACGGGCGGCATGGACGACGTCGCCCTGCGCGCACTCGACGAGCGCCTGTCCTACCTGCGCAATCTTGAGCAGCGTAAAGAGGACGTCATCCTGCTCATCGACGCCCAGGGCAAACTCACGCCCAAACTCGAGCAGCAGATTCGCGAGGCCACGCAGCTCCAGCGTGTCGAGGACCTCTACAAGCCCTACCGCAAAAAGCGCATGACTCGCGCGCAGAAGGCCCGCGAGGCAGGCCTTGAACCGCTCGCCAACATGATCATCATGCAGGCCTCGGCCAAGGGCAGCGCACTCGACGCCGCCGCGGCATACGTCAACGAGGAGGCCGGCTTCGACACGCCCGAAAAGGCGCTTGCCGGCGCGGCGGACATCGTGGCCGAGACGGTGGCCGAGGACCCCGAGAACGTCGCCGACCTGCGCGCCTTTACGCAGAACACCGCCGACATCGTCGTCGAGGCCACCGACCCCACCGAGAAGACTCCCTACGAGCCGTACTACAGCTATGACGAGCCGCTGCGCCGTATTCCCAACCACCGCGTGCTGGCTATCGACCGCGGTGAGCGCGAGGGCAAGCTCCGCGTGCGCGTGAACGTCGACGGCACTGCCGCCACGGCACGCCTCGGCAGCCGTTGGCCCCGACGCCAGGGCGTGTTTGCGCCCGTCTTTGATGCCGCCATCGCCGACGGTTACAAGCGCCTCATGGCCCCCTCGCTGGAGCGCGAGGCCCGCGCCAAGCTCACCGCCCGCGCGCAGACCGAGGCCATCAACGTCTTTGCCAAGAATCTCGAGGGCCTGCTCTCGGCACGCCCCGTACACGGCGCCCGTGTGCTCGCACTCGATCCGGGCTACCGTACCGGCTGCAAGGTCGCCGTCATGGACGAGACCGGCAAGCTACTCGACCACGGCGTGGTCTACCCCACCAAGCCGCGCCACGACGTCGCCGGCACCAAGCGCGAGCTCGCCCGCCTCGTCAAGAAGGACGGCGTCAACACCATTGTCATCGGCAACGGCACCGCCAGCCGCGAGACCGAAGAAGTCGTCTCGGAGTTCATCGCCGAGCAGGCGCCTGGACTGCGATACACCATCGTCAACGAGGCCGGCGCATCGGTGTACTCCGCCTCCGAGCTCGCCAGTCAGGAATATCCCGACCTGGACGTCACCGTGCGTGGCGCCATGAGCCTGGGCCGCCGCCTGCAAGACCCGTTGGCAGAGCTCGTCAAGATTCCGCCTCAGTCCATCGGCGTTGGCCAGTACCAGCACGACCTTGACCAGGCCGAGCTTTCGCGCACCCTGGGACATGTGGTGGAGGACGTCGTCAACCGCGTGGGCGTCGACGTAAACACCGCAAGTGCGAGCCTGCTGGGATACGTATCGGGCATCACGCCGAGCGTAGCCAAAAACATCGTGGCCTACCGCGAGGAGAACGGCGCCTTTACCGATCGCCGCCAGCTTAAGAAGGTCCCCAAGCTGGGGCCCAAGGCATATCTCAACGCCGCGGGCTTCCTGCGCATCAGCGGCGGTAAGAACCCGCTCGATGCGACGAGCGTCCACCCCGAAAGCTACGAGGTGGCCACGGCCGTCCTGGAGCGTGCGGGTGTGGCGGCAAGCGAGCTCAGCCGCGGCGGCGTGCCCGACATCGAGCGACGCATCGGCAGCATCTCGGCGCTGGCAAGCGACCTGGACTGCGGCATCCTCACGCTCATCGACATCGTCAACGAGCTCAAGAAGCCCGGCCGAGACCCGCGCGACGACGCGCCCGAGGTGGTCTTTAGCCGCTCAGCACTTTCCATCGACGACCTGGAACCCGGCATGGAGCTCAAGGGCACGGTGCGCAACGTCGTGGACTTTGGCGCCTTCGTCGACGTGGGTGTGCACCAGGACGGCCTCGTGCATATCTCCAAGCTGGCCAACCGCTTTGTCAAGCACCCCAGCGACGTGGTGCGCGTCGGCGACACGGTCAAGGTGTGGGTCGAAAAGGTCGATCGCGACCGCAAGAAAATCTCCCTCACCATGGTGCAGGGCAAATAGCCGCCAAAGCGGACGTCCCCCTCTTCGCGGCGTGCAAAATTGCGAGTATTCAGCATCTCCCGATAGCCCCGCGGCGCTTCAGAGGGCCATAAAAGCAAAAACGGCCCCCGTTTTGGCGTTTTAGGGCCAAAACGGGGGCCGTTCCGCGCTTCAACCAGATGGTAAAAGTCTTTACCATGCTGAAAACTCGCGATTTTGCACGTCGCTGCAGGGGGTACCCTTGCTTAGGGCAGAATATGGAAACCCAAAGCGGCGATATCCTTGGCAAAACCGCGTACGGTATCGAGCGAAACCTCGTACGGGTCACGGCCGATGTTCTTGCGCTTGGCCAGGATGCTATTTGGCACCGTGATAATCTGGCAACCGCAGGCCTCAGCCTGGTAAATGTTGATGAGCTCACGCGTGGACGCCCACAGGACCTCGCAGTTGGGCTTGGCGGCGGCCTTCTTGACCGACTCCGTCATAAACGGAATGGGATCGACGCCGGTATCGGCGATGCGGCCGGCAAAAAGCGAGATGATGGACGGCGTCTCGGCGTCAACGGCCTCGACCATCTCATCGACCTGCGTAGGCGTAAAGATAGTGGTGACGTTGACCTTGATGCCATCGGCCGAAAGCTTGCGGACCAGCTCGGAGGTGGACTCGCCCTTGGTGGTCACGCATGGAATCTTGACGTAGACGTTCTCGGCCCAGGTAGCAATCTCGCGGGCCTCGACCTCCATGGTCTCGACGTCGTCGGCAAAGACCTCAAACGAGACGGACACATCGGTGATGTGGGCCAGAACCTCCTTGGCAAACGCGCGGTAATCCGTCACGCCACCCTTCTTCATAAGGGACGGGTTGGTCGTGAAACCCTGAACGTTGCCGTTCTCGTACATGTCGAGCATGCCCTCGAGGTTTGCACCGTCAGCGAACACCTTGATTGCCATCTGCCTGATTCCTTTCGTTTGCATACGGCCGATAAACTGCTAAACACTTTACCTACGTTTATTAAGGCGTGAACTGCGGTTTTTTATCTTCTCGGCGAACGGTATAAACACCTCAGTGTTTGGATTGATAAATCGATTGAGCATGCATAAGCAAAGAGTCGCAGTTTGAGCAAACGTCAGAACGCGGGATTCATTAGATAAGGCCGAAATGCTGCATCGCTGTGACGGTGCCGTCGTGTGCGACATCGTCGGTCACGTAGTCGGCGACCGCCTTGACCTCGGGCATGGCGTTGCCCATGGCGACAGCCGTCTCGACCGCAGCGAGCATGCCCAGGTCGTTGCCCGAATCGCCAAAGCCAAAGGTGCGCGCATTTCCTTCGCGGCCCAGATACGCCAGCGCTCGCGCCACGCCCACGCCCTTGTCAATGCCCTTGGGGCTCAGCTCGCGATTCTGACCACCGGTGTTGCACAGCTCAAACTCGCGATCGATAAAGCCGTCATCGTTGGCTACGCGAGCCAAACTGGGCACACTGAGGCATACCTTGCCCACGCGCAGACTGCCGTCGACGCGCATTTCCTCGGTGCTGTGCACCACAGAAGTGCCGATCAGAGACGACTGCTCAACGCCCACAGGCTCCAGGGCAAAAGTAGCCACGTTGGTCTCGAAAAAGGCCTCAATCCCTGCCGCGGCCATACGGCGCGCAAGCTCCTCGATAACGTCCTCGTCAAAGCAGTCCTCGTGTACCACGCGTCCCTCGACCTCGAGCGTGGCGCCTGCCATGGCCACGACGCCCGCGGGGTCGAGCGCACGCAGGCTATCGGCGATAAGCCACAGGGGGCGACCCGTGCAGATAAATGCCTTGTGCCCTGCATCGCGCAGTGCACGGAACGCCTCAACCACCGTCTGCGAGGGGCGAACCGCCGAAAAGTCCTTATCGGTCATATCGTCGGGATCGAACGACGTCAGCGTGCCGTCCACGTCAAAAAAGAGCACGGCGGAATCGGGGCACGCATCAATCATATGGGTTCCTTTCGGGGATAAGGGCAAACGAAGCATCCATCATATAATGGAGCGACGCAACCAGAGAGGTCACCCATGGAATTTTACGCAAGCTGCCCCGAGGGCTTTGAGTCCGCACTCGCCGATGAGCTTAAACGCCTCGGGCTTTCGCATGTCCGCCGGCTGAAGGGCCGCGCTACGTTTGAGGGCGAGCTCGAAGAAGGCTACCGCGCCTGTCTGTGGTCGCGCCTGGCGAGCCGCGTGTTCGTGGTTCTTGGGCGCTTTGAGGCGCAGGATGCCGACGAGCTGTACGATAGCGTTTACGACATCGCCTGGGAGAACATCATCCGTCCCGGCGCCACCATCGCCATCACCGCCCGCGGCGTGACCGAGCAGCTGCGCAACACACGCTTCTCTGCCTTGCGCGCCAAGGACGCATTGTGCGACCGCCTGGCCGAAACCACGGGCCGTCGCGCCGATGTCGATGCCGCCGATCCCGATGTTCACCTGCTGCTTTCGCTGCGTCAGCGCCGCGCGAGCATAAGCCTGGACCTTTCGGGCGACCCGCTGTTCAAACGCCTGCCGCCCGCAGCGACCCGCGCCGGCGAGGGCGCGCACGTGCTGCGCCCCGACTACGCCGCCCTGGTGCTGGCGCAGGTCGGCTGGACCGCACTATGCGAGCGCAAGTTGACGGCCGACGATTACGAGAACGAAGCCCTGCCCACGCTGATCGACGCCTCGTGCGCCGGCGGCGGTCTGCTGCTGGAAGCCGTGAACATTCTGACCGACCGCGCCCCGGGCGCTGCACGCGAGCGCTGGGGCTTTGAGGGCTGGCAGCCGCACGACGCCGCCCTGTGGGAGCAGCTGCTTGCCGAGGCACGCGAGCGCGAGGCGGCGGCGCGCGAGCGCCAGGCGCGCATCGTCGCCGTGGACATTGACCCCGCTGCCCGCAAGACTGCCGAGCGCATGGTCAAGTGCGCCGGCTACAAGCGTTTTGTCGACTTTTGCGCTGCCAAGCCAGCCACCGTGCTGGACCATGCAGGCGCTGTCGCCGGTGCCGCCGTGGTCGCAGACACCACCGAGACACCGCTTTCGCTCATGCACGACGCCATGACGCTGGTCGGCGAGCTGCGCCGCGCGCCCGAGCTTGCCGCGGCGCCGGTCGCCGCGCTCACCCGCGATGGATTGCTGGCCCGCTCGCTCCACGCCGAGCCCGAGCGCTCGATCGCCGTCATGCCCAACAACGAGGAGGCGACCGTCGAAGTCTGGCCGTCGCTCGACCACGCCGCCGCAGCGTTTGAGGCTGCGACCAGCGCAGATGCCGAGGCCGAGGTTGCGGATACCAACGAAGTCAACGACAAAGCCGCCAGCACCCCCATGCCCGAACCTGCCGCCAAACTCGACCTGGGCGACGGCAAGCCGCTGCCCGTGCTCATCCCCGAGTCCGAGCAGTTCGCCAACCGCTTGCGCAAGAACGCCCGTCTGCGCCGCAAGTGGGCAAAGCGCGAGGGCGTGAGCTGCTACCGCGTCTACGATGCCGACCTGCCCGATTACTCCGCCGCCATCGATCTATACGAGGGCTGCCCGCAGACGCCGGGCCGCTGGCTCGTCATCGCCGAATACGCCGCGCCCAAGACCATCGATCCCGCGCTTGCCCAGGCCCGCATGCTCGACATTCTGGCCATCGCGCCGCGCATCCTAGATGTTCCCGCCGAGCACGTGCACGCCAAGGCCCGCATGCGTTCGCGCGGCGGCTCGCAGTACGGCAAGCAGGGCGCCGGCAAGGGCGGCTCGGGCGAGCGCGCCAATATCGCACACCGTCGTCTGCCGCTCATCGAGGAGGGCGGCCTTACCTTTGCCGTCAACTTTGACGACTACCTGGACGTCGGCATCTTCTTGGATCACCGCGTCACCCGCAACCTGGTGCGCGAGCACGCCAAGCAGGCGCGGCGCTTTCTCAACCTGTTCGCCTATACCGGCACCGCTACCTGCTATGCGGCAGACGGCGGCGTCGAGGAAACTGTGACGGTCGACCTCTCCAACACCTACCTGGACTGGGCCGAGCGCAATATGCGCCAGAACGGCTTTGTTGGTCCGCAGCATCATTTTGTGCGCGACGACGTGCTTGCCTGGATTCGCGTCCAGCGCCAGACGCGCAACCGCTGGGACCTGATTTTTGTCGATCCGCCCACGTTTTCGAACTCATCAAAGATGGGCCGCCGCACCTGGGACGTCCAGCGCGACCATGTTGAGCTTTTGGCCGGCGTATCGCGCCTGCTCGCACAGGGCGGCCACGCCATCTTTAGCTGCAACCTGCGCGGCTTCCGTCCCGAGACGCGCAAGCTCGCGCGCGCGGGCGTCGTGCTAGAGGACATTACGGCGCAGACCATCCCCGAGGACTTTGCGCGCAACCAGAAGGTGCACCATTGCTATATCGTGCGCCGCCTGCCCATCGAGGACGCCATGGCCGAAGTCGGCTTTAGCGCCGAGGAGATTGCAGAGCGAACCGAAGAGCTGCGCAACCCCGAGGCCCGCAAGCCCCGCGCAACGGCGCCCGCGCACGGGCAGGCCGGAGACCGAGGGTCGCGCGGCGACGGCAAGCCTGCCTGCGCCGGCAAGCCCAAAAAGAAGAAGTTATACGCCAGCAAGCCCAAGGGCAGATAAACCAAGTTGCGGTGGAATACGGACTGTTTTGCCTGGAATTAGGCAAATTTAGACCGTATTTCACCGCAACTCATATTGGGATGGTGGTTGGCGATCTAGCCTTGGGTGACCAGGCGATAGCCGATACCCACGTGCGTCTGGATATAGCGCGGATGCGCCGGATCGGACTCGATCTTCTTACGCAACGTGCCCATAAAGACACGCAGGCTCGCCAGGTCGCTCTTAGTTGCCGTGCCCCAAATCTCGTGCAGGATAAACTGGTGCGTCAGCACCTTGTCGGCGTTGTGCGCCAGCAGGCACAAGAGCTTGTACTCGATCGGCGTCAGATGCAGCTCCTCGCCATCCATCGTGGCGATGCCGGCATCAAAATCGATATGCAGCTCACCGGTATCGAACGAGCCCTCGGAGGCAACGCCGCCCGTTTGCGCATACGAAAGGCGCCTGAGCGTCGTGCGAATGCGCGCGAGCAGCTCCTCGACCGAAAACGGCTTGGTCAGGTAGTCGTCGGCACCGGCATCGAGTGCGCGAATCTTGTCCGCATCCTCGCTGCGCGCCGAAACCACAATGATCGGCATGCCCGACCATGCGCGCACCGACTCCACCACCTTGACGCCGTCCATATCGGGCAGGCCCAGATCGAGCAGCACAATACTCGGTGCCTGCGATGAGGCGGCGGCGATGGCGGCATGGGCGGTCTCCACGGCCATATGGCGCAAGCCGTGCGACTCGAGCGCGGCAACGATAAGGTTGCGGACGGCGGGGTCGTCCTCAACGACCAAGATGAGCGGTTTCATGGCAGAGTTCGACACAGCGTTACTCCTTATCAAACGAAACGTCGGCGGCGGGAAGCCCAATCGTAAAGACCGAGCCGTGCGGGTCCGCCGCGGCAACCTCTATGCTACCGCCATGCGCCAACATAATGGATCGACAGAGCGAAAGTCCCAAGCCCACGCTGCGATGGCTATCAGCCAAGCCATGGTTGACAGTGTAGAACGATTCAAAGATCCGGCCCTGCTCCTCGGGCGCAATACCGGGACCGTCATCGGCGACGGAACATGCCACCTGTCCATCGTTCGCCATAATCGAGATCACGATATGCGAGCCCGACGGCGTATAGGCAATAGCGTTGTTCACCAGGTTCACTACCAGCTGCACCATCAGGCGCGCATCGACGTTGACGAGCGCCGGCTCGTCGCACGGCACCACCTTAAGATCGTGCTCGCGTACGGCCGGATTCACGTGGCGCAGCGCCTCCTCGACGATATCGTCCATGAGCTCGAGCGTGGTCGACAGATGCATGCCGCCGCCCTCGAGCTTTGTGATGGCGAGCAAATTCTCGACGGTGGCGTTGAGCCATTGCGCATCCGAACGAATGGAAAGGAGCATGCTGCGGCGCGTCTGGCTATCGAGCACGGCCGTGCCGGTCGAACCCTGGTCGAGTAGCACGTCGGCATTGCCCGAAATGCTGGTAAGCGGCGTGCGCAGATCGTGCGAGATGGAGCGCAGCAGATTGGCGCGCAGCTGTTCGTTTTTGGCGAGCACCGCCGCCTCCTCGCGGGCCTCCATGGCGCGGGCGCGATCGAGTGCCAGCTCGCCTTCGCTCACGATGGCGTCGGCAAGTGTCCGTTCCTCGTGCGTCAGCACGTCGGGCTCGGCAACGATAGCCAGCACGCCCACCACCGAGGCGGGGTCGCCCGAGCGCACGAAGCCGTCGCCCGTGCAAACCGTCAGGTAGATGCCATAAAACGCCGAGCCGCCATAGGTGGCATCGAGCGGCGTTCCCACATAGGCGGACGCCGAGAGCCGCGGCGGCATCTGGGGCGTCAGCTGGTGCACCGGCGAGGCGTCACCCACGGCCGTGTACGTCGCACGCGGCAGCAAGTCATCATCGTCGGCGTCGGCGCTGTACCACACGACCGGACAGCCCGAAAGACGCGCCAGCTGCGTTGCCATGGCATGCACAATCTGCTGCTGATCGGGACACCGCTGCAGCATGCGGTTGGTCTCGAGCACCATATGCGTGCGACGGTCGCTGGCGGCAGCCTGTGCCAAGGCGCGGCGCAGGGCCAACGCAATCGAGCTCGACACAAGCGAGACCACAAACATGATGAAGAACATGCCGGGATAGACGCGGTCGATAAACGATAGCGAGCAGCGCGGGTCGACAAACAAGAAGTTGTAGAGCGCTACGGCGGCAGCCGAGCTCAGCAAGCAATACAGGCGGCTCCAGGTAAAGAATGCGCACAGCTGCACGGCGAACACATAGACGATCATGATGCTCGGCGCGAGACCAGGATGGTCGAGCAGCGCACCCACAATCGTCGCCGCGACCAGCAGCCCCGCCGATACGCAGGCGTCATACAGAGGGCTGCGACGTGTCAGCGTTGTGCGCCGCCACCAAAAGCTATCGGCAATATCGCCGTCCGCACGGACGTCCATCGGCACCCCGCCCCTCTCTTAAAAACAAAAACCACCACAGAGGGGACAGCACCTTTGTGGTGGTTTCCCTTGTGGTGGTTCCAAGTGTATAGCCTTTGCAGTCTGCGGTCGTTAGACAAACAGCACGTGCGCGAGCAGGGCACACACTCTTGTCCATCGAAGGCCAACTCCATGCAACCTGTCGGCGACTACGGGCGCTCGTTGGGGGCCAGGCGCCGCATCTTGTTCACAGCCTTGAACTTGGTGAACAGCGGCACATACTCAAAGCTCACGTTGGAGTTCTCCAGGCCATACCAGCGCGCCGGCGTACCGGCAAAGCGGCGGATGATGTACTTGAGCGTGATGGCCGTGCGCTCGCTCGGCTCCACGTCACTCTCGGGCGCCAGGAGCTTGCGGATCATGACGAACTTAAACGTGCCGATGTTGCCCGGATCCTTGTAGACCGAGTAGTCATGCATCTGCGGCGGCAGCTCGCCAGTGGCGGCCAGATCCTGAACAACCTGGCGCAGGTAGGCGTTCACGCGCTGGTTAACCTTGTAGCCCAAGTACAGATGCACGCGGAAAACATAGTCGGTGCCAAACGTCTCGACCGAATAGGCAAAGGTATGCGGTTCGTCCATGGTCTCGACGTTCACGAACCACCAGGCGCGGGCGCGCTTGGGATGCTTGTCCAGAATCGAGTAGACGATATCGCGGTCGATGTAGTCGGTATTGGTGTCCTTGGTCAGGTACACGATGTTGTCGCTCATAAGCTCATAGCGATCGTCGTCGCGCAGGCGCTTGAGCTGCGGCAGATAGCTGCGCAGCGGCAGCAGCGTAAACTGACGCCGCTCGACCGCCGTGCCGTTGTACCAGCACAGCATAACGCCCATGATGAGCATGGCCATAAGAATAGTGAAATAGCCACCGTGGAAAAATTTGGTGAGCGAACTCACAAAGAAGAAGCCCTCGAGCATAAGGAAGAACGCAACGAAGATATACGGGACGACCTTAAGGCCGCGATCAACATGCAAGTAGAAGAAGAGCAGCAGCGTCGTGCACATCATGGTCAGGGTGATCGCCAAGCCGTAGGCGGCCTCCATGTGCGCCGAGCTCTGGAACAGCAGCACCACGATGACGCAGCCCACAAGCATGACGTTGTTGACCATGGGAATATAGAGCTGGCCCTTGGTCTCGGCAGGGTAGAAGACCTGCATGTGCGGCATGAGGTCCAGGCGGCTGGCCTCGGACACCAGCGAGAAAGCGCCGGTGATGAGCGCCTGCGAGGCAATGATGGCCGCGACGGTGGAAAGGCCGACGGCAAAGGGACGCAGGCCCGGGGTAAGCATCTGGTAGAAGGGGTTGAGGTCGGCGATACCCATGAGCTCCGGGTTGCCGGCGTTGTTGATAAGCCACGCGCCCTGGCCCATGTAGGACAGCAGCAAGCAGCACTTAACGAACGGCCAGGTTGCGTAGATGTTGCCACGGCCCACGTGGCCCATGTCGGAGTAGAGCGCCTCGGCACCGGTGGTGGCGAGGAAGCAGCTGCCCAGAATCATGATGCCCGCATGGTTGTTGGGGCTCAACAAAAAGGCGATGCCGCGCACCGGGTTGAGGCACAGCAGCACGGCGGGGTGCTGGAAGACAAAGAACAGACCCGTGCCGCCCAGGAACAGGAACCACAGCGTCATGATGGGGCCAAAGGCGTGGCCGATCTTGGCCGTGCCGATGCGCTGCACCAAGAAGAGCGCAATGATGATGGCAAGCGTGATGGCCACGACGCGGGCCTGATCGTCGCCCAGCACGGCATGGACTGCCGGAATGGTGCGCAGGCCTTCGATAGCCGTAGTCACGGTAACGGCAGGCGTGAGGATGCCATCGGCGAGCAGTGCCGCGCCGCCCAGCATGGCGGGGATGATGAGCCATTTGCCGCAGCGCTTAACCAAGCTGTACAGAGCAAAGATACCGCCCTCGCCATGGTTGTCGGCGCGCAGCGAGATGAGCACGTACTTGACGGTCGTCAGCAGCGTGACCGTCCACACGACGAGCGAGAGCGCGCCGAGCACGAACTCCTCCGTGACGCTTCCGATGCCGCCGTTGCCGGCAACGAGCGCCTTGGTTACATACATGGGGCTGGTGCCGATATCGCCATACACCACGCCCAGCGTGACGAGCATCGCCGAGATGCTCACAGGAATCGCAGCGTGCGAGGCTGCCTCCTTGGCCTTTTGTTCCATAAGCCGGTTTCCTCCCAACTTTAACGTTCGAGGGGATTATAGATAATCGTCCCATGTTTTAATGCACTGTTTTCCCAGCTAGATAAACATTTATACGGCCTTTAGGCCACCGCGGCGATATGGAATGCGACAAAGGGACTGTCCCTTTGTCACATTCGTCATTTTCCGAGCCAGTTTTTGAACCACCACTCCATGGATCGGCTCATCTCGGCCATAAAGGGGCTCGTGTGCTTGCGGGTGTAGATATCCACGACGCGCTCCCCCACCTCGCGGGCATGCGGACGGAACATCGCGTCCATCTCGGCCACCTGCGCATCCATGGTCGCGGCATCGGCGCGGCGATAGCGCTCCTCGTGCACCAGGTTCACCACGGGATGCGCAATCGCCGGGCGCTCCTTGCGGGGCGTGCCGATGATGAGCATCGACAGCGGCATGGTATAGGGCGGCAAGTCCAGCAGCGCAGCAACTTCCTCGGCGTTCTCGACGACATCGCCGATATAGCAGCTCCCCAGCCCCAGGGCCTCGGCGGCGACCACGGCGTTTTGGGCAGCGATCACGGCATCCTGCGCCGCGATGGCAAAGTCGCCTAAACCCGGCGCGCGGCGGGGCGCCTTGCCCGTGCGCTCGACAAACTCGGGCTCAAAGCAACCCACGTGCTCAAACAGATCGATCCACTTGGCATAGTCGACCACAAATATAAGTGCCCAGGGCGCCTTGGCGATCATGGGCTGGTGGTCGCACAGGTCGGCCAGGCGATCGAGCGTTGTCTGCTCGCGGATACTCACGATGGAATACATCATCATGGCGCCTGCCGACGGCGCGCGGCTCGCCGCATGCAGAATCGCCGCCCGCTGCTCGTCGGTCACCGCTACGGGACGGTCGTTGTCATCGCGCGCAAAGGCACGCGTGGACGAACGGTGCTCCAAAATGTCCAGCACCGCATTGCCCGTGGTCTCGACCGGATAGCCGCCCGCGCCCATGCCAGCGCCCACGTCGCCCGCACTCGTCATACAAACCTGCTCGTTCATCGCCTTAACCTCGCCATTTCTTTAGGAAGCCTTTACGTTTCCGTGTAATTCCCGTCCATTATCGCGCAGGTCGCCACTACATTGCGCCACACCGCCACACATGCGCGCTAATATGGCTGGTTGTTGTGCGCAGCCACCAATCGCAGCGCATATCTTGGTAACAATCGGGTAAACCCCCGCTTTCGTAGTTTTAAGTTTGTGAGGAGTCTCAGCATGTTCGCTGCCGCCATCTCGCTCGTCGGTCTTGCGGCGACCGTCTTCCTTGTCTTGCGCGAGGCCAAGGCCATTCGCGCGCAGTTGGGCACCGTTGCCAAGGGCGCTCTTGGATGGAGCGTCGCCTTCGGTCTGTTCCAGGTCTTTTTGACCATTTGGGGCGCCATGGGCCTCGTCGCCCAAAACGAGCCGCTCGCCTTTGTGATGCTCATCCTGACCAACGCCATCCTCACCGGCTGCGCCTGGGCCAGCATCGCACGCGACCGCATCGCCCCGCGCGTCTTTGCGTTCGCCGCGCCCGACGCCCCCGCCCCCACCGGCAAGCTCGCCCGTCTGCGCGGCGCCTTTGTGGGCAAACCGCTCGTCGCCGCCGTGCTGTGCCTGCTGCTCGCCGGCGTCTTTGCGCTGCTGGGCATGGAGGTCTCGTCCAACCACGACTTTACCTGGGTCTACCCCCTGTGCATACTGCTCGAGTGGGCCATCATCACCACGCTCATGGTCGGCCTGTTCTTCCTGTTCCAGCGCCGCGGCGCAGCTCCCGCCGTCCTGACCTTCGCCCTCTTTATCCTGGGCATTGCCGAGTTCTTCGTCATCACGTTTAAATCCATGCCCATCCAGCCGGGCGACCTTTCGGCCATCTCCACCGCCGCCGCGGTCGCCGGCAGCGGCTACACCTACTCGATCTCGCTGTTCTGCGTGCTGTCCATGGGCTTTACCGCCATCGCCATGCTGCTATGCGAGTACGCCGGCCTGGTAGCACCGCACCGTCAGAAGGGCGCCGCCAACGCCAAGCGCATGCTGCTCACCAACCTGCTCGTGGCGGTGCTGTGCCTGGGCGGCGTGACCGCGCATGTCACGCTTATTGACTACTACAACACCCTCGGCATCACCGTCTACACCTGGCGCCCGCTCGAGAGCTACTGGCGCGAGGGTTATCTGCCTGCCTTTATTAGTGCGGCACAGTCCATCAAGCCGCCCAAACCCGCCAACTACTCCGCCGACGACGCCAAGGCAACGCTCAAAAAGTATGCCAAGGCCTATGACAAGTCCGATGCCGCCACAAGCGACGCCCGTACCGCCGCCCAAGAGCAGTTCGATAGCGAGAAGCCCACGGTCATCGCCATTATGAACGAAACCTTCTCGGATCTTTCGATCTATCAGGAGATGCACGCCGGCTACGAGGGCCCGCAGTACTTTAAGAACCTGTCCGACTGCCTCAGCCGCGGCAAGCTCTACGTGAGTGCCTACGGCGGCGGTACCGCCAATACCGAGTTTGAGTTTATGACCGGCAACTCCATGGCCAACCTGGGCTCGGGCGTGTACCCCTACACCATCTACAACATGGAAACGACCGGAAACCTGGCAGAGCAGTTCAAGTCGCTCGGATATTCCACAACGGCCATGCACCCCAACCACGCAACCAACTGGAACCGTGAGAACGTCTACAAGGACTTTGGCTTTGACCAGTTCCTGTCCATCAACGACTTCCAGGGAGCCGACACCTTGCGCGGCATGGTGACCGACCAGGCAACCTACGACAAAATCCTTGAGCTGCTCAACCAGAACGCCGACCCGCAGTTCATCTTTGACGTGACCATGCAGAACCACTCGGGCTACGATACGGGCCTGCTGCCGGCAGATAAGCAGATGCACCTGAACATCGACACGACCGATCTGGACGCCAAGACCATCGAGGACGGCACACTCTCCGATGTCGACGAGTACGTCTCGTGCATCGAGCAGTCCGACCAGGCGCTGCGCTACTTCCTCAATGCCCTGCGCAATCTCGACCGCAAGGTGGTCGTGGTGTTCTGGGGCGACCATCAGCCGTTCTTCCCGTCCAAGTTCAACGATAAGTGGTTTACCGGCGAGGACGACGCTACGCATCAGGAGCGCCTGTGGCAGACCGACTACATCATCTGGGCCAACTACGACGTTGCCGGCTGCGACCAGACAAGCGAGGTCGACGACCTGTCCACCAACTACCTGTCCACCCAGCTGATGCAGCTGATCGGCGCACCACTGACCGACTACCAGAAAGCGCACATGACGCTGCGCAAGTCGCTGCCCGCCATTAACTCGGTGGGCTACGAGGACGCTAGCCTGCGCTGGGCGCTCTCCTCCAACGTCACCGGTGACGACGCCGTCGCCGCAGCGGCCACCAAGGCGCTCGAGGATTACGCCAAGATGCAGTACTACGAGATGTTCCGCGACGGCAAGAACGTGTACACCGAGCACCTCCAGACCGAGGCCAACGAGACCGACCCCAACCTGGCGCCGGGTACGACCAAGATCAAGTAGCGGGGATCAAGTAACGGGGTCGGGGGCCCGAATCGGCGGCAGGCGGAGGCACGGGAAAGGTCTGCTGCTCAAACAGTCCTGCGCAAGACGGGGGCCACATTAAGTGGCCCCCTTTGCGTGCGGAACTCGCGACAGACCTTTCCCGTGCCTTCGCCTGCCGCCGCCCCTCACCCGTTGCGGGTTGAGTGGGCTGATAAAGAAACTGCGCTCACCTCATGGTAGAAGCGTGGCCTGTCATGCGAATCGCGGAAACTGTGTCCCAGAATTCACGTCCGGAATGGGACGCAGTTTCCGCTTGAGGGCCTGTTGGGAAAGCGCATCCCACTTCAAGAGTAAATTCCGGATCGCACTTTCCGCTAAGGCTCTCAACCGGAAAGTGCATCCCATTCCAAGCCTTAATTCCGGGACACAGTTTCCGGACAAGGCGTAAAGCGGAAAGTGTATCCCAGTCTGAGCGCCGATTCTGGGACACACTTCCCGAAACCCTGCCCATCTGGAAAGCCCGTCCCACGCTCAATACATCCAGCGGACGCAGGAGAGCGTGTCTTCCAGGACGGCCTCGTCATCGGGGTGATGGAAAATGTCGCCCCACACGCTTGCCACGGTTGCTCCCGCGAGTGTCAAGAAAAAGCCTCGAGAATTTCGGGGCTTACGCTTCTGTATTATTTCGCACGCACGACGGCGATAGACCTACTCGCCCAGCACGGCCTTCTTGGCGGCTGCCGCCATGTTGTCCAGATCTTCCTTGGTCGGATGGTCCTTCGCGGCAACCCAGTTGTCGAGCAGCAACTTAGCGCGGGCGTTGTCGGAATCTTGCTCGAGCATGGCCTCGTAGCGCTGCTTGACCGCAAGGCCCATCTTGCCCTGGCACATCGCCCAACCTACAAGCTCGGCATCATTGGCCAAATTGGAGGTCACGCGATCGATAATCTGCTGATAATAGCTCTGGTCGGCGCCAAAACCGCAGGTGCCAAACAAAAAGACGCGCTTGCCGTGCAAGGTGGAGAGCAACGCCGCGACCGAAGGCGTGCACGCGCCCTTGTCACACCAAAAACCGACGAGCACCGTGTCGGCCGCGCAGGCGCCCTGCGCCTCGAGCGCAACCTGATCTACATCCGCATCGTCGCTCAACGCCGCGGCATGGACAAACTCAACACCCGCAGCCTGCAGAGCGCGCTTGATCGCGCCCGAAACCATCCTGGTATTGCCGCTCTTGCTGTTAACCACCAAAGAGCACGTCATAGTCACGTTGCCTCGTTTCCCCAAAACTAAAGCCACTAATGCAATTTATTAGATGAATATCTTAGTACCAACGTGACAGATGTAAACCACCTGCCGCTAATCGGTGGCCCCTACTGGGCAAACTGGCTGCGGTAAAGATCGGCATAGAAGCCGTCTGCCGCCAGCAGCTCGTCGTGTGTGCCGCGCTCGATAATCTCGCCGTCGCGCATCACCAGAATGCAGTCGGCGTTGCGAATGGTGCTCAGGCGGTGCGCCACCACAAAGCTTGTGCGACCGGCCATGAGCTCGTCGAATGCCGCCTGCACCTGCAGCTCGGTGCGGGTGTCGATGCTCGAGGTCGCCTCGTCCAGCAGCAAGATCGCCGGGTCGGTGAGCATGACGCGCGCGATGCACAGCAGCTGTTTTTGACCCTGGCTAAACGTGCCGCCGTCCTCGCCAATCACCGTGTCGTAGCCCTGCGGCAGCTGCACGATAAACTTGTGCGCATGCGCGCGCTTGGCAGCTTCGATAACCTGCTCGCGCGTGGCATCGGGACAGCCGTAGGCGATGTTATCTGCCACCGTGCCCTCGAACAGCCACGTATCCTGCAACACCATGCCAAAGGCACGGCGCATGCTTGCGCGCGTGTAGTCACGCGAGGAACGGCCATCGACCGCAATGCGGCCGGCATCGATATCATAAAAACGCAGCAGCAAATTGATGAGCGTTGTCTTGCCACAGCCCGTAGGGCCGACCAGGGCAAAGCGCATGCCGGGCTTGGCCTCGATGCAGATATCCTGCAGCAGCTTGCGGTCGGACACGTAGCTAAAGTCCACATGCTCAAAGGCGACCTCGCCCTGCGGTGCGGCAAGCTCTACAGCGTCCGACGCGTCGGGCTCCTGCTCGCGCGCATCGAGCAGCGCAAACATGCGGCGCGCCGAGGCATACGCCGACTGGATCTGCGTAATAACGTTGGTGACCTCGTTGAACGGCTTGGTGTACTGGTTAGCATAGGACAGAAAGATCTGCACGCCGCCCACCGTAAGCGCCGCGGGCACGCCCGTGATCACGCCCACGCAGCCGATCACAGCGACCACGGCATAGATGATGTTATTGATAAAGCGCGTGCCGGGGTTGGAGAGCGAACCCATAAACTGCGCGCGCTCGCCCGCGGTGTAGAGCTCGGCATTGAGGGCATCGAAGCTCGCTTGCGCGTTGGAGCCATAGGCAAAAGCGTCGACAAGCTTCTGCTCGCCCACGTACTCCTCGATATGACCACCGAGCTGGCCTTGGATGCGCTGCTGTGCCGTAAAGCTCTTGTTGGAGAGCTTGGCAATAGCACCGGCTGCAAAAATGGAAAGCGGCGTGACGAGCACCACCACGAGCGTCATGGTCAGGTTGATGGAAAGCATAAACGCGAGCGTGCCCACGATGGTGATAACGCCGGTGAAAAGCTGGGTAAAGCCCTGCAGCAGGCCATCGCCCACCTGATCGACATCGTTGACCACGCGGCCCATAAGGTCGCCGTGGGCATGGCTGTCGATAAAGCTGAGCGGCATGCGGCTGAGCTTGTCGCTCGCCTCCACGCGCATGTCGCGCACCGTCTCGTAGGACAGGCGGTTGACGCAGTAGCCCTGCAGCCACTGGAAAGCCGCAGCACCTACGACGACAATCGCGAGCTTGGTGACAAGCGGCAGCAGCGCATCGAAGTCCACCTGCCCGGCGGCGACGATCAGGTCGATGCCCTCGCCGACGAGGATGGGCGTGTAGAGCTGCAAGATCACCGAAGCGGCGGCACTCACAAACGACGCTACAAACGAAATGCGGTGCGGACGAACATAGCCCAGCAGGCGGCGGGTCACCGCACCCACGGGATAGCGCTCGGGATCGCCGGGCTGGCGCGGACCGTCGCCCAGGTCGTTGAGGTTATCGTTGCCGGACACGTTGGCCGTCATCGTGGCAACCGAACCGGAGGAAGTGTAGGGATTCATTTAGCAGCCCTCCCTTGCGCAGACGGATGCGGGGGCGGTCGGGGCGCCTGAGGCGGACGCGGGGCTTGGAGCGGGCGTGGGCGCCGTACTCCCCTGCTGACCCTCGAGCTCCTCGCGGCGAAGCTGCGACTGGCAAATCTCGCGGTAGAGCTGGCAGCTTGCATACAGCTCATCGTGCGTGCCCAAGCCCGCGACCGAGCCGTGGTCGAGTACGCAAATCACGTCGGCGTCGCGCACGGTCGAGACGCGCTGGCTCACGATGATGGTCGTCAGCGGCAGCCCGCCCTCGGCAGCACCGCACACGCTTCGTTCACGAATGGCACGGCGAAGCGCTGCGTCGGTCTTAAAGTCGAGCGCCGAGGCGGAGTCATCCATGATCAGAATCTGCGGAGAGCCCACCAGGGCACGTGCGATGGTCAGGCGCTGGCGCTGGCCACCGCTAAAGTTCTTGCCGCCCGCCTCGACCGGGGCATCTAAGCCCTGCGGCTTGTTGCGCACAAACTCGCTGGCCTGCGCCATATCGAGCGCCGCCCACAGCTCCTCGTCGGTTGCCGCCTCGTCGCGCCAGGTCAGGTTGCTGCGGATAGTGCCGCTCACCAGCGACGCGCGCTGTGGAACGGTCGCGACCACGTGGCGCAGCTGGTCGAGCGGCCAGGTGCGCACGTCGGCACCCATCACGCTCACGCTGCCCACGCCCGCATCGTACAGGCGTGGGATAAGCGAGACGAGTGTGGACTTGCCGCTACCCGTGCCACCGATAATGCCGAGCGTTTTGCCCAGCGGCAGTTCCAGGGTCACATCGTTGACGGCGTTGACAGCGCCGGCGCCAAACGAAAAGCTCGCATGGCTCAAGCTCAGCGCGGGGACTGGAGCCGAGCCACCCGCCAGGTCGCTCGGCTTGGGCAGCGCGACCGGCTGGTTGCCCTCGTCGGTGATGCTCGGCTCACAATTGAGCACCTCGTTGATGCGCGAAGCGCTCGCGCTCGCCTTGGTAAAGACCACGACCAGGTTGGCGACGTACACGATGGAGGTGAGCGTCTGCGTCATGTAGTTGACGAACGCCATAACCTGGCCCTGCGTAAGCTCGCCCACGTTGACCTGGATGCCGCCCACCCACAGGATGGCGCACACGCCTAGGTTCATCATCAAAAACGTTACGGGGTTAAGGATCGACGAGAGCTTGCCTACCGCGATGGCGGTATGGGCCTGGTCGTCGGCGGCTTGGGCAAAGCGCTCGCGCTCGTGATCCTCGCGCACAAAGGCGCGGACCACGCGGGCGCCCGAAAGGCCCTCGCGGCAGACAAGCGCGATGCGGTCGAGCTTTGCCTGCAGCTGCTTGTAATACGGAATGCAGCGCGCCATGACAAACCAAAACACCAAGCCGATGGCGGGCGTGCAAATCAAAAAGATGATGCCGAGCTTAAGGTCGATGGCAAGGGCCGCGCACATAGAGCCCACCGCCAAAAAGGGCCAGCGAATGAGCATGCGCACGCCCAGCGCCACGGCAAGCTGCACCTGGTTGACATCGTTGGTGATGCGCGTGATGAGCGACGGCGTACCAAAGCGATCGAGTTCGGCATAGCTCAGCTTATTGATGTGCTGGTAGAGTGCGCCGCGAATGTCGGTGCCCATGCCCTGCGAGGTGAGCGCCGCCATCTTTTGGCAGACGAGCGTAAACGAGATGCCGATCACAGCCATGGCGGCGAGCACCATACCGTAGTGGACGACGGCGTTGACATCGCGTGCGCCAATACCCTTATCGATCATCTGGGCAATCACGAGCGGCGTAAGCAGGTCAAAAATCACTTCGATCAACTTACACGCAGGGCCAATCACCATATACCGGCGAAACTTACCACCAAAACGCCTGAGCAGCTCAATCATAGAAGGCGCTCCCTATCATCATCTCTCTTCAATCTGATTCATGATAGTACGGCGAGCCCTGGAGATGCGTAAGCAACTCGTTACAGATGTAAGGGCGACGGTCACTAGCGCCCAAGGCATGTAGCAGCCGATGCTTTGGCAACGCCAGCGAGCGCCGCAAGACACGGGATTCAATTCTTCAGATAAATGCGCCCTCTACGGGTGATTTTTGGACGAAGTGGTCCCGGTGCCGGCGGGCTGTTTGGTAGTCGAGCGATCCCGCAGGCAAAGCCGAGGACCAGCGAGACACCAAACAGCCCGCCGGCACCGGGACCGCATCGCGGCACCAAAAAGCGCCCGTGCGCTCGATGGATTCGGATGCCCGACAGAGGCTCCTTATGGCTGCTTCCTTCCGGACCTGACCAGATTCGGAACATGTCGTCATCCGAACCCATCGAGCGCGCTTGGCGCTCGGTATATCTTACCCGCTCCCGCCCGATGGGGCAAGGTAGCTAATTTGGGACGGGGCCAAAAAGACTACTTTTGAGTTGCGGTGGAATAGTTCCTGTTTTACGGCCAAGGCCAAAAACAGGAACTATTCCACCGCAACTTATTGAGACTTGCCTGGATAAACTCAAATACGGCCGAGGTCGTAGGCTCGAGCGGCTGCCTCGCCGGCACAGATGAGGTTGGTTGTGGCTTCCTGGGGGTCGAGCGCTTGGTCAAGGGGCATGGGCCTGCGGCAAACCGGCAGAACCAAGTCGATACCCTGTCCATACACCGCATCCAGGTTGTCGGCACGACCGCCTACGGCGGCGACCACCGGCTTGCTATATCGCTTCGCACGACGGGCCACGCCCACCGGCGCCTTACCGGCGGCGGATTGCTCGTCCATATTGCCCTCGCCCGTTATGACCAGATCGGCATTGCGCACGCACTCGTCAAACCCAATCAAATCGAGCACCGTCTCCACGCCCGAGCGCAGCTCCGCACCGAGCGCCAGCAGCGCGGCACCCAAGCCACCCGCCGCGCCCGCGCCGGGCACGCCGAGCACCGAGCCAAATGCCCGTGCGCCCTCGGGTGTGCGCAACAACCCCTGAGCCCGCGCCCTAGCAATCGCCGCATCGAGCAGGCGGCCATAGCCGACCATCCATCCGTCGTACCCGCGCAGCGCCTCGACGTCACCCGTCGGCAGGCCTTTCTGCCCGCCAAACACCGTCAGGGCTCCTCGGCGCCCCACGAGCGGATTCTCAACATCGGAAAGCACCACGATACGCACGCCATTCAGCGCCCGAAGCGCTGGCGCCAAATCGATACTCACCACGTGTTCGAGACCCGCAAGACCGGGGGCGATATTGCAGCCACACTCGTCGACAAGATGCGCGCCCAGCGCCTGCAGCATACCGGCGCCGCCATCGTTGGTAGCGCTGCCGCCCAAGCCAATATAGATAGTCTTTGCCCCAGCACGGACCGCGCGAAGCATGAGCTCGCCCACGCCATAGGTCGAAGCCGCGATCGCCGCCGATTCCGTGCAGGGCGAATACCCAATACCCGCCGCCTCGGCCGTCTCAACTACAGCCGACTCGTGCTCGCCGTCCACCAGCATCCGGGCAGACACGCGATCGCCCAAGGGCCCTGCAACCTCGCAGGTCAAAAGCTCGCCGCCGCGCGCGGCGACGGCATCGAGCGTTCCCTCGCCACCATCTGCCAGCGGCAATGTGCACACATCGGCATCGGGCCAAGCGCGGCGTACACCCTCGACAACCGCCGACTCCGCCTGTGCACTCGAAACGCTGCCCTTAAAGGAGTCGATCGCCAGCAGCACACGGCGGGGCCGGCGGCACGCGACACCAAAATCGACCGCCTCAACGGCAATATCTTCGGCACACGTGAGTGCCTTGGCATGAGCGGCATGCGTCTCAAGATCGGCCCCACAACCGCAGACAGCACCATCGGTGTCACGCAGCCCACTAAAATAGCCGCTCAACACCTCACGACACTCGTCTGCCAGCACGCCGGCGGTCACATTAAACCGATGGTTCAGGCGCGAATCGGCATTGAGGTCATACAGCGAGCCCACCGCGCCCGCCTTGGCATCAGCCGCACCATACACGCAACGCCCCACGCGCGCGTTAACCATAAGCCCCGCGCACATGCAGCAGGGTTCGAGCGTCACGTAGACCGTACAATCGGAAAGGCGCCAACGCCCAAGCGTCTGAGCGGCGGCGCACAGGGCCAAAAACTCGGCATGTGCCGAAGGGTCCTGGTCGAGCTCACGGCGATTATGCGCCCTCGCGACAATCTCGCCCGCACGCACCACCACAGCACCAATCGGCACCTCGCCCACTGTCGCAGCGGCGCGCGCCTCCGCCAGCGCCTCGCGCATGAACTTCTCGTCGATTTCGGTGATCGTCATCGTTCGCCTTCCCTGTTGCAAATTCAAAACGATGCTATCATTACGACTCACGGAGAGATGGCAGAGCGGTTGAATGCGGCGGTCTTGAAAACCGTTGAGCGCGAGAGCGTTCCGGGGGTTCGAATCCCCCTCTCTCCGCCACCTTAGTGATTCACCGGCGTCATGGTGCGCTCAAACAGCGCATCGACCACGTCGGCCATCTCGGGTCGACGCTCAAGATCGTGGCCCGATTCCCACCAATTTGTGAACACTCGAATAATGCCACCGGCGATAAATTCCGATGTCGTCTCAAGCGAAACGGGCGCCAGGGCGTCTTCGGCAAGCGAGCTCATCACGCGCTCACGGATGGAATGCGCGATGCGGTCGCAAATCATGCCGGTCAGCATGCCCGACATGCTGCTCGCCAAAAGGTTATCCATGAGCTGCTCATGCGCCAGTACCATATTCATGGCATCGTCAAAGACCTCATGGCGAAGCGCCTGTACATCCACAAGCGGCTCCGCGTCCGCTGCGTCGGTCTGGTTTTGCGGCAAGCCCGTCATAAGCTCATCGATATAGAAGGCAAAATAATCGTTTTTATCGCGAAAATGCTTATAGAACGTCGTGCGGCGAATCAGGGCCCGGTCGCAAAGCATGGCAACCGTCAAATCCTCAAACCGATACTCTTCCAAAAGCTCGGTAAAGGCGTCGAACAGGGCACGATAGGTTTTCTTGATGCGAAGGTCCATCCGTATCGCCATCCTCAAGGCGTAGACAGCATTCCGTAATTTGTCGCATATCTTACACCTGTACCAACCGTTCGATATTGGCGCCCCCTCCCTGGTTGAAACAAAACGCTTACCGGAAAGTTCGGCACCGCCAAAGGTTGCGGGTATACTAGATACGTTATACCAACAACGGCCGGCGCAAAACGCCGCTGCCATTCGAAACGGAGACATCATGCTTCCCGTCATCATCGGTATCGTTGTTGTCGTTGTGATCGTCTGCGCCATCGCTGGCATCTACAACAACATGGTTACCAAGCGCAATCGTATCGATAACGCCTGGCAGAACATCGACACGCAGCTGCAGCGCCGCAACGACCTGATCCCCAACCTGGTCGAGACCGTCAAGGGCTACGCCAAGCACGAGCAGGACACGCTCGCCGCCGTGATCAACGCGCGCAACACCGCCGTAAGCGCCACCACCCCCGAGGCCAAAATGGAAGCCGACAACGTGCTGACCGGTGCGCTGCGCCAGCTCTTTGCCGTGGCCGAGGCCTACCCCGACCTTAAGGCGAACACCAACTTTATGCAGCTCCAGGCTACGCTCGAGGACACCGAGAACAAGGTGAGCTACGCGCGCCAGAGCTACAACGACTGCGTGCTCAGCTACAACAACGCCATCCAGACGTTCCCGGCCGTTATCTTTGCCGGCATCTTCCAGTTTAAGGAGCGCCAGGGCTTCGAGGCCGCCGAAGCTGCCCGCCAGGCACCGACCGTCAAGTTCTAACAGATCCGCAGCGTATCCTTAATCGGGTATATGCATAAACCGTCCCGTCGAATGCATACTTCGGCGGGACGGTTGCTTTTTGCCCACAGGTACCCCAGAGGGCGGCGTGCAAATTTTGGAGTTTTCAGCATCCTGGAGCCCAAAGGAACAGGAACGGGCCCACAAAACCGCGTTGAAAACCCTGATTCTGAGCCCTCAGCACCTCAGGGATCACTCATTTTCTACAGGATGCGGCTCACGGCGCCTGACTTTCGCCCAAAATCCCGTATGCATGCGCACCCGGCTGCTGAAAACTCCCAAAAATGTACGCCCCGTCCCACCCCAGGCGAGCGGCAACCGGAAAACCGCGCACGCACCTCTTCCTGGTGCGGGTTTTCCTACAGAACTGCGCGGGGTCACTAGGGCCAAGCTCCTTATGGAGCCCACACCCAGGCGCACTCCGCAGGACGAAAGAACCCCCGCCGCACGTAGTGTGAACTGCCTCCCATTTCTTGGACATGAGAAATGGGAGGCTTTTTATGCGTGTCGACTTGAGGGTGAAGCACGACATCGAGGCCAGGAAGG